>DASYBP010000598.1:0-5975 GCA_036500715.1 Rhodopila sp. | reverse complement strand
TGGATACTGGATAAACCCGGGGCCTGGAAACAAGAACTTCTGGTTCGTAGGGTGGCAGCTTCAGCGCCGTATTACCGATAACCTGGCGCTCGGCGGCGAATTGTTCTACCAGACGGCTTCGACGACTGGAGGTCCCGGCAGCGTCGGCTTTCCCATCGGGAGCAGAGAGACAACGGGGTTCAATCTCGGCGGGGTGTACGATTTCACCGAGCACTACCACCTGTTGTTCTCGGCCGGAACCGCGATCCAGAACGCGACGGCGACCAACCAATTCTCATATTACGTCGGGCTCCAATGGACATTTTGAGAGGCCCGCTAGGGCTAGAGGCCGAAGCAATTCCGACAAACTCTGAAAAGCGGCAAAGTTCGGGCTAGACCATTTTGCGGGCTGCACAGTAGCCCGCAAAATGGACTAGCTAGGCGCGCCCCCACGCCTACGAGGCCGCGAAAACCTGATCCAGCGTGTCGTCCCACAGCTTGACGCCACCGGTTATCCCGGCTTCATTGCCGACCAGCCGCATGTTCGGCGCCAGTTCCACGTCCACCTGCTTGGCATTGCCGCCGCCAATATACAGCGTGTCAAATCCGACCAGTGTCGTGATGCATGTCAGAACGCGCCGCAGCCTGCGGTTCCATCGCGCTCGGCCAACTGCCCTGAGAGCGGCGGCGCCGATGAACGCGTCGTAGGTCTTGCCCTTGTGAATCGGGTGCTGGCTCAGCTCCAGGTGCGGCGCCGGCCGGCCGTCCTGGAACAACGCGAAGCCCAGCCCGGTACCCAGGGTGATCACGCATTCCACCCCGTCGCCGACAATCACGCCCAACCCCTGCACCGCCGCATCGTTCAATATCCGCGTGGGCTTCCCCAGCCGGTCCGCCAGCGAGGCCCCCAGCGCGAACTGCCGCCATTCCCGGGTGCCGAGGTTCGGCGCCGTCAGTACTCGGCCGCGCCGCACGACACCGGGAAAACCCACCGAGATCCTGTCGAAACGGCCCAGCGGCGTGGCCAGACCGACCAGCGCGTCGACCACGGCCTGCGGATCTGGCTTTGACGGCGTCTCGACCCGATTGGGGCCAGCCACCAGCTTGCCACTCTGGTCGAGCACCCCAGCCTTCAATTTCGACCCGCCGATATCGATCGCCAGCGTCAGCGCCGCGCCCGCGGGATCGGCGTTGATGTCCATGGGTCGTCCCTCCTGGCTGCCGGTGGTCAGATAAAGTACAATTGACGGTTGCGAAATCGGCCAGACACCGCTGACCGCGCCAACGAACCGACCGATCGATAATCAGCCAGTGCGGCCGGCGCGTTGCGCGGCCACTTCCTTGCGCAAGGCCCGCAACTCCTCGAATGAGTTGGTGGCGTCGCGCATGACCGCGGCAATGCCGGTCATCTGGCCCGCCTCGTCGGTGAACGGCACGATGGTGAACTCCACCGATATGCGCGTTCCATCGTTGCGCATTGCCGGAACCGACAGCAGATGACCTTCCCCATACTGGGACTGCCCGGTCCGCATGGTCGCATGGAAACCCTGCCAGTGTCGCTCGCGCAGTCCAGACGGGATGATGATGTCCACCTTCTGACCAAGAGCGGCATCCGCCGTGAAGCCAAAAATGCGCACCGCCCCGCGGTTCCAATAGCGGATCACCCCATCGGCGTCCGCGCAGATGATTGCCTCGGACATCCCGGCGACCAGGCGTTCGGCGAAATCTTCCAATGCATGTTACTCCGAAGCGGGGCGTTGCTCTCGGCCCTCGGTCAAAATTGCGTCCATAGGCACGTCGTACGGTTGCGGAAAAATCGTCTCGATGACGCAAGAGTCATATCCCACGCCGACAGCGAAGGGCCGTTGTGGCTGCGCCGCGAGGGTGCGGTCAAAGTAGCCGCCGCCATATCCCAGCCGGTAGTTTTCCAGGTCGAAACCGACCAGCGGCGCCAGCACGAGATCAGGCACCAGGACATCACGTTCGGCCGGGTTCGGGATATTCCAGACGCCAGCCCGCATCGGACCGCCCGGCTGCCAGCGCCAATACTCAAGCGGCGCGTTAGACGCCACCACAACCGGCAGGCACAGGACCGCTCCCGAACGTCGTGTCAGTGCGCGGGCCCATTGTATCAGGTTAAGTTCGTGTCGGATCGGCCAGTAGATGCCGATGACCGTACTTCCGCGTTCGGCCACCAGACTATCGAGCTTTTCCGCAACGGCCGTTGCCGCCCTGAGGCGCTCCTCAGCGGGCATCGCTTCACGTTTCAGCAGCAGTGCGGCCCGTTGTTGCCGGCGCCAGGATGCAACCGACGGGTTCACGGCGCGGGGTCACCAACGGGGTCACGGGCGTCCGCAACGCCCAGCAGCGCGGACAGCCGGCGCCGCGGCGCGATCAGATCGGCAAGCGTGTATTGATCGAGCACACTCAGGAACTTGCTGAGCGCCTCATCCAGGACGCCCTTTAGCAAGCAGGCGCTGCTGATGGTACAAACCCCCGTATCCCGGAAGCACGGCACCAGGTCCATATCGACTTCGGTTCGCCGCACCACGGCGCCAAGATTGATTTCCCCGGCCGACCGGGCGAGGCGTATGCCGCCATTTCGGCCCCGCGTGGTCTCGATATCGCCCGCAACACCCAATTGATGGACGATCTTCATCAAATGCGCTTCCGAGATACGATAGGCGCTGGCGATGTCCGCGATGGTGGTCGATCGGCCGCCATTGACCGCAAGATACATCAGCGTTCTGAGCGTATAATCCGTATAGGCGGTCAGCCTCATGACCTGCCGTGCTCCGGCACCGCGGCTGAATTCCTGGGCGGCAGCACCAATCCTTCCGGCGGCCGCGCCGGCCGGTGATATAACGCCAATTGCAGACTGACTGCGATCCGGTGCGCCTTTGCCATAAATTCATCGGCGACGTGCGGAACGAACAGCGTCCGAGCCGTCTCCTCGAACAGCGCCAGCCAGCGGGCGAACATGGCCCGCTCAAGGTTCGGCACCGCCCTGTGGACGGCCACCGGGTTGCCCGAATAGCGACCAGAGGCGAGCATCACAGACGACCAGAACCGGCGCATTGTCGCCTGATGTTCGGGCCATGCCTCAACCGCGATCGCGGATTCGAAGACTGGCCCCAGCAAAGGCTCTTGACGAACCGTGGCATAGAACCGCTCGATCAGCAGCGCGATCGCTTCCTCCGTAACATCGGCGAGTAGCGGCCTATCCTCTTTGGGCATCCGTTTTTCCTCACAACATGACAGACGCCACCGCACTTTACCGGTCCTCAGGGTAAAAGCAATATGTAGAATATTCCTTTTCGTGGGCAGTGGGAATCGTTGCCGCTCAGACCGCGCCCAACCGGTCAGGCAGATCCCGCAGGGTCTCCAGCCGCAGATGCGCCCGCTCGATTTCCGGAAGCTCTGCGTGCATCCAGCCCCACGGCCCGCGCCGCACGAACACCGCCTTCATGCCGGCGGCAAGCGTCGGCAGCACGTCGTTGTCCAGCCGGTCGCCGACATAGGCAATCGAGTCCGGCGCCTCGCCGGCCGCTTCGATCACCTTCGTGAAGAATTTCTGGTCCGGCTTGGAAACGCCCCACCCGGCGGAACTGGCGATAAGATCCGCCGGCACCTCCAGACGCGCCAGGGCGGCTTCCGACTCAACCGGCTGGTTGCCCGCGATCAGCACCTTGAAGCCACGCTCCCGCAACGCCGTCAGGCATGGGATGGCATCGGGATACAGATCCCGCGCGGTGAAGTCATAGCGCCAGCCCAGCGCCCGACGCTGCTTGATGGCGGCCCCCGCGTCGAGGTCGGGCCGGAAGATCTCGAACACCCGCCGCAGCGAGTGACCGCGCGCCATGCTCACCCCGATCGTAGCGAGCAGCGTCATCGCCGGCACCCCCAGAAAGTCGGCCCATTCGAGCCAATGGCGGGTCTCGTCGATCAGGGTTTCCCCGACATCGAAACAAACAGCGCGAACCGGCATAGGTCGAGGATCGGTCCTTTCGTGACGGCCCCGATCATGTTGCCGCGGACGACCCCATGGCAATGCCCCCTTGGCAATGCCCGCACCAAACGCAGCCGCCCGAGGATCGCGCCGGGTCAGCTCACCGGCCGCCTCAAGCCGCCCAGCGGCGGCGCCCAGAACGGCCGCCTTGGCCGCCGCCGGGGCGGCAGAGCGGTCCCGATCGTGGCGAGCAGACCGGTTACCGCCTCCCGCCACGCCGCCGCGGCGTCCATCGGCGGGGCCAACGGAAAAGGCGCCTCCAGCCAAAGGCCAATCGCCTGCGCCAGGCTGCCAGCCTCCGGCTCACACAGCAAAGCGCGCGGAGCATCAGCCAGTTGCTCCCGAAGCCCGCCGACAGACGTGGCGATCACCGGCCGACCCGCCGCCAGCGCGGTTGCGGCCACGCCGCTTTGGCTCGCCTCGCGATAGGGCAGGATCAGTGCATCGGACCAGGCCAGAAGCGAGCCGATTTCCGTCTCCGGCACCCAGCGGTTCTCCACCGACACACCCCGGCAGGCGCGCAGCGCATCGAGCGCCGGTGCCTCCGGCCCGCTACCCACGACGCGCACCTCCACCTCGGCGTCCAGCGTGGCCAGCGCTGCGGCCAGCAGGTCCAGCCCCTTGTAAGGCAGCAGGCGGCCGAAGCACAGCAGCCGGGGCGGCCCGTCCCCGCGCACCGTTTGCGGCAGGTCGAAGCCAAAAGGCGGATGCTCGAACGGGATCACCGTCCGCGACTGCCGCCGCAACCGCGCGCCCACATGCTCGCACATCACCGCCAGGCCGCTTGCCGCGCTGCACAGCATTCGTTGCAAGACCATTTGGCCAGGGAAGCCGTCGCCCGGATGCGAAACGGCGTCGTGCACCACGACGACCAGCCGGGTCCCTGACAGCCACAGCGCCACCGCCATCAGCGGATCCAACGGCCCCGGCATGGCACAGATCGCCAGGTCCGGCCTGATCCGGCGCAGCCGCAGCAGAAGGAACGGCAGCGCCACCGGAGCCGTGATCAGGCGCAGCAGAAACGCCGCCATCCCACCGTAGGTCCGCACCGCCATCTCGCAGCTTGGCGGGTTCGGGCCGGCAAGGATTTCGGCGTCCTGGCACAGCGACAACGCAACCTCGATACCCGCCCGCCCGCGCAACGCGTCGGCGAGGCAGACGGCGAAGCGGGGTCCGGCGCCGCGCCGCCCCCATTGCCACACCAGGATTTTCACCGCAGCCCCTCCAGCGCCGCCACCAGCGGCCGTCCATCGAGGTGGCGCAGCGCGCTGTTGCGCCCACGTTCCCCCAGCGCGCGTCGGGCGCCGGGATCGTCTGCCAGCCTTCGCAGCAGCATCACCGCTTCGGCGACATCGGGTTCCGCCCAGAGCCCGCGATACACCAGCCGGTCGTCGCGTGCCGGCGCCAGACGATAGGGCACCAGCGCGGCGTTCTCGCTGTCCATGAAGTCGGTGTTGCCGGACCAGCCGGTGGCGACGACGGGTTTGCCCAGCAGCATCGCCTCGGCCATCACCAGGCCAAAGCCCTCGCCGCGATGCAGCGACAGAACGATGTCGGCGCAGGCCGTCAGCGCGTGGCGATCGTCCGGCGGCAGGGTGCGCGTGTCGATCCGGATGTTCGGCGCCTGAGCCATCTGTGCCAGGCGAGCGAAGTCGGCGGGCGCGTGTTCGGGATGGCCGACCTTCAGGACCAGGATGCGGTCGGGGCGGTCGCCGAATGCGCCGCGGAAGGCGGCGACGGCGGCGAAGGGGTTCTTGCGGACGAAGGAGGAGGCCAGGTTGAACGACATCAGGACGACGATGGCGTCTTCGGGCAGGCCGAAATCGGCTCGCGTGGCGTTGGACGCGACCGGAGGAACGATGGCGAGCGGCGGGGGGACGATGCGGATGCGGCCGGGGAGCAGGGGTCCGAGCGCGGCGGCGGTGAACCGGGAGGGGACCCAGACCTGGTTGACGCAGGCGGCGGCGGGTCGCCACTCGGGCGGGAT
>DASYBP010000597.1:0-3295 GCA_036500715.1 Rhodopila sp. | reverse complement strand
CGTAGCAAAGAGCCCTGGGAGATCGAACTCCCGGCGTGAGGCCCATCGCAGGGGGCGGAGCCCATTGTAACGCAGGCTGGGCTGAGAAAGGCGGTGGCGGCGGGCTTGGTGGGCGGGGCGGCGGCGTGATCACCACGAAGGGATGTCTGGTATCAGCAGCCGCCAGACAAGACCACGACACCATCGCTCCGGCGACCAGAATGCGAACTCGGACCCAGAAAACGGGTGACATGTGTTGCTTCACCGGAGCCGCAGCCCATGCGTGGCGCGGGGGCTGGATAGCTGCAAGTGCGCCTGCCGGGAGCCACGCGGACCGAGTCCGGGTCTGTGAGGGGTGGGGGTCGTGAGTGGCTGCCCTAATTAGCGCCTGAAGTGTGGCATTACCTCCTCGGCAACCCGCCGATACTGGTCGAGCATGATCGCCTCCGGCGTTCCCATCGGGGTCGAAAGGCTGATGTGCTCCAGCCCCGGATAGCGCCCCTCGATATCCTTGAGGAAGGCTACCAACTCCTGTGCCGTGCCGGCGAACCAGCCGCCCTGTTCAATGTAGTGCTCCACCCGCGGCACGCCCGACTCGTACCACGAACCGCGGCGCGCGACCGAGGCGATCTGTTCCTCGGTCATGCCAGGCATGAAGCCGAGCGGGGCAAACATCTTGGCGTGTTCTTCGTAGAGCGGAACAATCTCGCGGAGCGCTCGCTGGCGTGAATCGGCGAGGTGGATGGTGATGCCGACCATTAGGTTCTCGCCCAGCTTCCAGTCCTTGCCGGCGCGATGTCCCGCTTCCTGAAAGGCGGCGATCGGCCCTCGTTCCAGGGTGGCCGCGCCGCCTCCGACCGCGCCCTTGATGTTGTGCTTCACCATGAAGTCGAGCCCGCGCGCCGAAGCGCTGACCACCGGCTGCCAGCACTCCACCGGGAGGTGGACCGGGCGCGGCACCAATGTGAGGTCCTTCAGCGTATATCCGCGATACGGCACCTCGGGGGGCAGGGTGTAGTGTTTGCCCTGGTGCGAGAAGCGCTCGTTGTGGAATGCCTTGAAGATGATCTCGACCTGTTCCTCGAATAACTCGCGGTTGGCATTCTGGTCGATTATGGGCGCGCCGAAGGTTTCCACCTCCCGTGTGTGGTAACCACGACCGACACCGAAGACGGTGCGACCCTTGGTCATGATGTCAGCGCACGCGAAATCTTCGGCGAGCCGCAGTGGATGCCACATCGGCGTGATGTTGAAACCGCAGCCCAGCTTGAGATGCTCGGTGAGATGGCAGAGATGCACTGCCGCCATCAGCAGGTTGGGCAGAACCTCGTACCCTTCTGGTTGGAAATGATGCTCGGCCATCCAGAGCGTATCCCAACCGGTCTCGTCCATGAGCCTGGCGATAGCCTCAGCCTTGGAAAACACTGTCGCCAGATGCTCGTTTGGAAAGCGCCGTTCGTTGGCCGGCGTCGCATCTTGGCCACGGTCGGGTATGTCCACGTGGCCGGCATAGACGGTGGCGAATTTCGTGATCATCGTGAATGTCTCCTCGTTGGGGTCAGAAGCCCATCCTTACGGCATCGCACCGCAGGAGTATCGCAGGCGCCGCCCTGGGCATCACGTCAGTTCTCCACAAGGATGTCGAGCGCAATGCCATCTTTCGGTCGGGCGGGCGGGCGTCACAATTGAACCGAATCAACAACCGGCGTGCCTTCAAGCGCAACGCGGCGATCGCTTCTAGCAACTGGCGGCGATTTGCCGACCGAGGTGACGCCTCGATATCCCAGGTTTTCGGCTGTCAGATTGGGACGGTGCATCCTTTAAAGCAAAGTGACAAACGATGAGCGGGCCATGGCCATGTTGATGGCCTGAAGCCAGACTGAAGTATTTAAATCTAAAAAGATCGTCTCGAAAATCCCGATGGGACGCGTCGGCCGTGCCGGCGACATCGCCCGGGGTGTTGCATTCCTGGCCGCCGACGAAGCCGATTTCATTACGGGCTCAACGATATCGATCAACGGCGGCATGCACATGTATTAGAGCCTGATCGCACCTGACGGAACGTGCGGGGAAAAGCGTGTGAACGACGCGATATGATATGATAGGCGGGTTTCGACCCGCCTCCACCTTGCCACCGGCCAACAACAGGGTGACCTCACTCCCCGACCTCCCCCAAGGGCGCCTAGTGTGACGGCTCCGACAATTGCTTGGCCTCCTGAATCGACGTGGACGTGTTCGACCGGCCGTCTGGCTTGTGATCGGTGCAGATAAGGCGTGGATTGATGCTCACCGTCCAGGGGGCTCGTGGGCGGAAAGTTGAAGGAGACCGGGCATGGCGCAAGCACGTCTCAAGATCTTCGGCTGGGGCCGTGAAGGCGACGGCATGACGGCGGAGGAGGAGGCCTTCGCACTTGGCGTCCATCTCCGGCGCTTCGGCGTCGCCGACTTTCCTAGCATCGCCACGCCGACGCTCGCCGATATCCGCCTGCGTGCTCCGCGCGTCACCCCGCCGTCCGCGCTCGCGCGGATTTGCTCCACTGATACCTATGACCGCGCCGCGCACGCACATGGCAAGGGCTTCACCGACGCGCCGCGCGCATCTAGGCCGGCGTGTTCGGCCCGGCACTGGAGAACCAGTTGCGTCCGCACGGGTTCACTCTGCGGCATTTCCCGCAAAGCTTCGAGTTCTCCACCTTGGGCGGCTGGATCGCCACCCGCTCGGGCGGGCATTTCGCCACGCTCTACACGCATATTGATGATTTCGTCGAAAGCCTGCGCGTAGTGACGCCGGCCGGCGCGCTGGAGAGCCGCCGCCTGCCTGGATCCGGCGCCGGGCCGAGCCCGGATCGGATGTTCATCGGCTCCGAGGGCACTCTCGGCGTGATCACCGAGGCCTGGATGCGCCTGCAGGACCGCCCGCGCTTTCGCGCCGGTGGTGCGGTGCGGTTCAAGGACTTCTTCACCGCCGCCCGTGCGCTGCGCGTGCTCAGCCAGGCCGGGCTGTATCCGGCCAACTGCAGAATCCTCGACGCCGAGGAGGCGTTCAACACCGGCGCCGCCGATGGCTCGGTGGCGATCATGGTATTGGCCTTCGAATCGGCCGATCACCCGCTGGACGCCTGGATGGCGCGGGCGCTGGAATGCTGTGCCGATCATGGTGGTGTGCTCGAAGCGGCGGGCCGCGCCGACGCCCACCGCGAGGGCGCGGCGGGGCAATGGCGCAACGCCTTCATCCGCATGCCCTATGGGCGGGAGAAGATGACGCCGCGCGGCATCATCTCCGACACGTTCGAGACCGCGGTCACCTGGGACCGCT
>DASYBP010000596.1:0-2497 GCA_036500715.1 Rhodopila sp. | reverse complement strand
ACTCCGAAGCTACCCGCTCGATCGCCACGTCCCAGCTTACTTCGCGCCACGGATCGCTGATCTTCTCGCGGATCATCGGCTGCAAAATGCGGTCGCGGTGCTGCGCATAGCCCCAGGCGAAGCGGCCCTTGACGCAGGAATGGCCGTGATTGGCTTTGCCGTCCTTCCACGGCACCATGCGCACGACCTCGTTGCCGCGCATCTCGGCCTTGAAGCCGCAGCCGACACCGCAATAGGCGCAGGTCGTGACCACCGAGTGCTCCGGCTGGCCCATTTCCACGACGGATTTCTCGATCAGGGTGGCCGTCGGGCAGGCCTGGACGCAGGCGCCGCAGGAGACGCATTCGCTGGTTAGGAACGGCTCATCCATCCCCGCCGCTACTTTCGACTCGAACCCGCGTCCCTGGATGGTCAGAGCGAAGGTGCCCTGCACTTCCTCGCAGGCGCGGACACAGCGCGAGCAGACGATGCACTTCGAGGGATCGAAGTTGAAATACGGGTTCGACCCGTCAACCGGCGCGGACAGATGATTGGCGCCTTCATAGCCGTAACGCACGTCGCGCAGCCCGACCTCGCCGGCGGCTGTTTGAAGTTCGCAGTTGCCGTTGGCGGAGCAGGTCAGGCAGTCCAGCGGATGGTCGGAGATGTAAAGCTCCATTACCCCGCGCCGCAATTTGCGTAAGTTGTCGCTGACGGTGTGGACCTTCATGCCGGGGGCGACCGGCGTGGTGCAGGAGGCCGGTGTCCCGCCGCGGCCCTCGATTTCGACCAGGCACAAACGGCAACTGCCAAAGCTGTCCAGCGAGTCGGTCGCGCAGAGTTTCGGCACCTTGATCCCGGCCTCCATCGAGGCGCGCATCACCGAGGTTCCCTCCGGCACGGTCACGCTGCGGCCGTCAATCGTCAAGGTCACCGTCGCGGCAGCGGTCCTCGCCGGCGTTCCGTAGTCGATCTCCTGCACCATCGGCATCAGCGGAGTTCTCCTTGTCTGTGCATCGCGTTCACGCTCGGCACCGGGGCGCCGCGCGATCGGATGCTGGCTCTGCGGCGGCCAGCGGCTGGCCGTGGCGAAAATCTTCCGGAAAGAAATTCATGGCGCTCAGCACCGGGTAGGGGATGAACCCGCCCAGAGCACACAACGATCCAAACTTCATCGTGTGGCACAGGTCGCGCAGAAGTTCCAGATTTGCATCGACATTGCGGCCGGCGAGGATCTTGTCCACAGTCTCCATCCCGCGCACCGAACCGATCCGGCAAGGCGTACATTTGCCGCAGGATTCCACGCCGCAGAACTCCATGGCGAACCGTGCCTGCCGGGCCATGTCGACGGTGTCGTCGAACACCACGACACCGCCGTGTCCGATCAGCCCATCCCGGGCGGCGAAGGCTTCGTAGTCGAACGGTGTGTCGAACAGCGACGGCGGGAAATACGCGCCCAGCGGTCCGCCGACTTGAACCGCTCTGACCGGGCGGCCGGACAGCGTCCCGCCGCCGATATCGTTGACCAATTCGCCCAGGGTGACGCCGAAGCCGGCCTCGAACAGGCCGCCGAAACGAATATTGCCGGCGAGCTGGATCGGCATCGTCCCGCGCGAGCGCCCCATGCCGAAGCTCTGATAGGCCGCGGCGCCGTCGCGCAAAATCACCGGCACAGTGGCCAGCGTGACTAGATTGTTGATCACGGTCGGCATGCCGAACAGGCCCTTGTGCGCCGGCAGCGGCGGCTTGGCCCGCACCTGGCCGCGGCGCCCTTCCAGGCTTTCCAGCAGCGCGGTTTCCTCGCCACAGACATAGGCCCCGGCGCCGACGCGCTGCTCGATGTCGAACCTGCCGCCCAGCATCCCGGCGGCGCGGGCGATCGCCAACGCCTTGTCGAAGGTGGCGATGCCATGCGGATATTCCGAGCGGGTGTAGACATAACCCTTGGCGGCGCGAATCGCGAGGCCGGCGATCGCCATCCCTTCGATCAGGCTGAACGGGTCGCCTTCCAACAGCATGCGGTCGGCATAAGTGCCGGAATCGCCCTCATCGGCGTTGCAGACGACGTATCTGCACTCGCCCCGGCTGGCGTCTACCGGGGCCGCGGCGGTTGTCTTCCATTTGATCCCGGTGGGGAACCCGGCGCCGCCACGGCCGCGCAGGCCGGATGCCACGACAGTCTCGATGATGGCACTGGCTGGCATCGTTCGGGCCGTTTCCAGGCCAGCCATGCCGCCATGGGCGCGATATGCATCCAACGACAGCGGGTCGATAATGCCGCAGCGGGCAAACGTCAGCCTGCTCTGGCGGCCCAGAAACGGGATGGTTTCCGGAACTCCCAGCCGCAGGCGCTGCGCCGCGCCGGTGAGCAGACCATCCGCAAGCAGGGCGGGAACGTCGCTGGCATCGACCGGGCCATAAGCGATACGGCCTCCCCCCACCTGGCCTGCCCCCGTCTGGCCTGCTCCCGTCTCGACCTCGATCATCGGCTCCAGCCAGAACAGCCCGCGGGAGCCGG
>DASYBP010000595.1:0-2106 GCA_036500715.1 Rhodopila sp. | reverse complement strand
GCGGCTTGGTCAGGTATTCGTCAATGCCGAGATGACGGGTGACCTCGCGGTAAAACTCGATATCGGTCCGCTCACCGATGACCAGCACCTTGGTGTCCGGTTCGCAAACCACCGCCAGTGCGTCGAGTTCCCTGATCGGGTCGTCGGTGCCGGAGACATCCACCACCAGCACGCGCGGCGAGGCCGCGGTTTGCAGGGCGCGACACGCCGCGCGGATGCCGCCGCGGTGGATCTGCACGTCCCCCATCAACTCTATCAGGCCACCCCGCAGCGCCGCCTCGGTGGCGTCGTCACTGATAAAGGCGATCGCGGCGGCACGGCCCGATTGGCCATCGGCGGACGCTAAGCTGGGACGGTCGGGACGGCCGGCGGAACCGTCCGCCATATGCGTCGGGCGGGGTTTGGAAACCGGCGATGCGGCTTCAACGGTGTCGACGCTATTCATGGAAAGTTACCTCACTGACCTTGTCGCCTTCGATGACACGCATGCGCGGGCTGGCGGCGGGCTCGTCGCGCGACAAGGCGGCCGAGACATCGGAGCCGAACACGGTGGCACCGCTGGGCCGGGGCGGCTCGCTTGGCTGGATGAGACCCGCTGGCAGGTTGCGTTCAGCGATCATGACCGGAAGCGAGGCGGTCAAGGCCGAAGCGGCAGGCTTGCCGGTGTCGGCTTCCCCCTCGATCGGGCGCACGGTCAGCAGCAGGCGGCCCAGGCGTTCGGCCACCGCCAGCCGGTTGGCCTGTTCGGGGGACACCTGCAGAGTGACGGTGCTGGCGACATGGGCGGGAGTGGGGGCGGGTATCGCCGCCGGCGCACCCTGCGCGATCTGCTGGTCCACCGCGATGACCCGGATCAGGCTCAGCACCGTCTCGGCCGACACCCGGTGGCCGGCCGGGGTGTCGCCGCGCTGGAATTCCTGGGTCAGGATCACATCCACCAGATCGCCTGGCGAGATCAGGCCGGAGGCGCCCGATTTCGCATCCACGCCGATCGATACGGCCCTGGTGCCTGGAGCGAGCACGGCGGCGAGGAAGCCGCGGTCACGCGGCCGCAGCACGTCGGTCTGCAGCACGGCGGTGCCGGCGTTGAGGTAGCGGCGGAGCATGGCGCCGCGAATTTCGGCGCGTGCGTCGTCGGTGACCGCGAAGCTGCCTTCCGGCACGGCGGCGGCGGGAAACTCCTGCTCACGCAGGTCGGTGTCCTTCAGCAGGGTGCCGGCCTGTAGCGGCTGCGCCGCGACCAGGATCTTCATCGGCGGAAGCGCAACCGCCTGTTGGGCGGAGGATGGCGCCGTGCTCACCGCCTTGTAGGCGATCCAGCCAAGACCGGCCGACGCGACGAGCAGGATGATCGCGATAAGGGGACGGAGCAGCATGGCGCTTCAGCTTCCTTGTGATGTCAAAACAACGAGCGCGCCGCCGACAGCAATGGCGACGCCATAAGGCAACGGACCGTGGCGACGGATACGCCACAACTCGACAGCGGCGACGCGCAGCGCGGCGAAGCGGTGGGGCCGACCGCGCATGACCGGCACGCCGGCGCGGCCCATCGTCCGCCGCAGTAAAATGTACAGGACGGCCAACACCCCGCCAGCGAGCGCGGTGGCGGCCACCAGCTGGTAGCTGCCCAGGGGAGGCAGACCGAGCGCGAGGGCGGTCAGCAGCTTGACATCGGCGCCGCCGATCAATCCGCGCGCGTGACACAACAGCATAATAACGAACAGCGCGGCGGCGACCGCGATCGAGAGCAGCGCCGCCGGCCATCCCTGGGTCAGACGAAATGCCAGGCCGAGAACCGCCAGCGCGAGGCTGACCTGGTTGGGGATGGTGCGGGTGGCGAGGTCACGCCAGGCGGCGAAACCGAGCAGACCCAGGGTCAGGATGGCAAAGAGCAGCGGCATCAGCAAGGGCCTGTTATTCCACAAATGCTCGGAAGACTGTTTCGGCTGAAGTGCGACCAGCCGGCGAATTCAAGTGTCAATTTGCTGCTGAACAGAGAGCGGCAATGCAGCCGACCGGAAATCGATCTTTCAACCAGGGCGGCATCTTTCTCGACCGGGATAGCAGTGAAGACATAGGTAAGCATCGTCGTTGCCTTTCGGATCT
>DASYBP010000594.1:0-2933 GCA_036500715.1 Rhodopila sp. | reverse complement strand
CGAGCCAGTTCTCGACCACCCACGCAAACCGCGACAACAACCGCGTACGCTCGGCCGGCTCGCCGTGCAGCAACGCGATCTGCTCGGCGTTCTCCCGCGCGCGAACCAGGTTGAAACGGAAATCGGCTTCATAGCGCTGCTGTTGGAAATTCAACCCGACCAGCGGCCAGCCGATCAGATGGGTCAACACCGTCCCGAACACGGCGTAGATCAGTGCGCCCCACACCAGATAGCCGGGAATTGCGATGTCCCTGCCGAATAGATGCAATGGTGCGGCGTTGGACAGGTCCCACAGGATCACGATGAACGATGCCAGCGTCACCACCGCGCTCAATAGCCCGATGCCGAGCGCCAGCGTTTGATCCACGAAGCGTTGGGTGTCCTCGGCGATGCGCTGGTCCGGGTTGTCGGCGGCGTCGCCGAGCAGCTGCATCCGATAGTGGTTGGCGTCATGCAGCCAGTCGCCGAGATAGCGGGCCGTCATCCAGCGCCGCCAGCGGATCTGGAGCCACTGATTGAGATAGAGCTGGTAGACCTTCAGGGCGATCCAGAACGATGCGAGAAAGCTGAAATAGCCAATCTGGTAGGTAAAGACCGCCCAGTCGCGCTCCTGCAGCGCGTTGTAGAAAACATTGTTCCAGCGGTTGAACAGCACGGTCAGGAATACGACCGCAAGCTCGATGACGATGACAGCGGCGAGAAGACCGCGGCCAGCCCATTTATCGTCGGAACGGAAATAAGGTGCAGCGATCCGCCACACGGTGGCGAGCGTCGAGCGGATGTTGTTCACAGATTGCCGTCTCCGGGACAATGGCTTCAAGGGCCTGAAAAAATGGGAGAATTGCGGTTGCTTAGACTAAGGTCGTAGCTTTCATGGTCTGCGTTGGCTTGTCCCCGCCTCCGAGTCAACCCTAGCATGGGTGCAACGGCGAGGGGCGGGGGCCTTTGGACTTCGCGAGGTTGTGAGCGGATTTGGCGCCGCCAAATTCGCGGCCGATTTCGCGCATTGGGGAACCCGCGACCGCGCCAGGCACGCCTGACCGTCCACGCCGGCCGGCGCGCCGCATAATGGCGTGGGGAGGATCCGCGAATGTGGAATCAAGTCTATAATCCGTTTGGCAATGCAGCGCTTTCGACCATCGCCGCGGCGGTACCCGTCGTCACGCTGCTGGTTTTGATCGCGAGCGGCAAGGTCAAGGCGCATATCGCCGCCATCGTCGCGCTGATTGCCGCCAACCTCATTGCGATTTTCATCTTCACGATGCCGGCGGGCATGTCGATCCGCGCTTCCTTGCTCGGCGTCGTCGCAGGCTTCTTCCCGATCGGCTGGATCGTGCTGAACGTCATCTTTCTCTACCAGATAACGGTTGCGACGGGAAAATTCGAGCTGCTGAAACGTGCGGTCGGCGGCGTCACCGAGGACCGCCGCCTGCAATTGCTGCTGATCGCGTTTTCGTTCGGCGCGTTCTTCGAGGGCGCCTCGGGATTTGGTACGCCGGTGGCGATCACAGGTTCAGTGCTGATCGGTCTCGGATTTTCCCCGCTCGCCGCCTCCGGCCTGTCGCTGATCGCCAATACCGCGCCGGTCGCCTATGGTGCGCTCGGTACGCCGATCCAGGGCCTGGCGCAGGTCACCGGCCTCGATCCCTATATTCTGGGTGCGATGGTCGGACGGCAGCTGCCGGTGTTCTCGCTGATCGTGCCGTTCTGGGTGGTGTGGGCGTTCGCCGGCTGGAAAGGCATGAAGGACATCTGGCCGGCGATTCTCGTCACCGGCGTGTCGTTCGCGGTTCCGCAATTCGTGATCTCGAATTACATCAATCCCTGGATCGTCGATATCGGTGCTTCGCTGATCTCGATGGGCTGCCTGATCCTGTTCCTGAAAGTCTGGCAGCCGAAGCAGCTCTGGCTGTCGCCGGCGCTTCGCGGCAGGGATGAGTCGGCCGAAACGATGGCGGCGACCAAGTCCATGGACAAGACAGCCCTGACCCAGGGCGAGCTCTGGAGCGCCTTGCTGCCATGGATCATCGTCTGCATTGTGATGCTGATCTGGGGCTCTGGCTGGTTCAAGACCTGGGCCGACTCGATCTTTGTCTATAAGTACCCCGTGCCCGATCTGAACAACATGATCAACACGGTGCCCCCGGTGGCGGCCAAGCCGACCCCGCAAGGCGCGGTGTTCGGCTTCACCTATCTGTCGTTTACCGGAACGGGCATGCTGATCGCCGCGATCATCTCCGGCCTGATCATGGGGCTGTCGCCCGCCAGGATGCTCGGGGAATACGGCCGCACCATCAAGCTGTGCGCGATTTCGCTGATCACGATCTCGGCGATGCTGGCGATCGGCACGCTGACGCGGCTATCGGGCGTCGATGCGACGCTCGGTCTGGCGTTTGCCGCAACCGGGGTGCTGTATCCCTTCTTCGGCACGCTGCTCGGCTGGCTGGGCGTGGCGCTGACCGGATCGGACACCGCGTCGAACATCCTGTTCGGCAATCTGCAGAAGATCACCTCGGAGCAACTGGGATTGTCCTCGATACTGATGGGCGCGGCCAACTCCTCCGGCGGCGTGATGGGCAAGATGATCGACGCTCAGTCGATCGTCGTCGCCTCCACCGCCACCAACTGGTATGGACATGAGGGCACGATTTTGCGCTTTGTGTTCAAGCATTCGATCGCGCTGGCGTGTCTGGTCGGCCTGCTCGTGATGTTGCAGGCCTATGTCTATCCGTTCACGGCGATGGTTCTGAAGTAAGGCCGCTCTCGGAGATGGCGAAAATCCCCGCGGGGCCGATAGCGCCGCGGGGATTTTTTTGTGGGCCAACCTCACGACGCAGTGCAAGACGCAGTGTCGGTGTTCACCGGCAGGGCGAGCTGAAACGTGGCGCCGTGGGGTAGGTTTGCCGTGGTCCACAATCGTCCGCCGTGGGCTT
>DASYBP010000593.1:0-5106 GCA_036500715.1 Rhodopila sp. | reverse complement strand
TCGCGCCCAGTCGATGGCCGCCGAGGATTTTCTGCACGACATGGGCGCGATCTCGATCTTCGGCACCGACACGCAAGGCATGGGACGGCTGGCCGAGAACGTCGCGAAATGCTGGCAGCTTGCCAGCATCATGAAGGACCGGTCCGGCCGCCTGCCGGAAGAAACCACCGCCCGCGCCGACAACGAACGCATCAAGCGCTACGTCGCCAAGCTGACGATCAATCCGGCGATCGCGGTCGGCATCGACGACCACGTTGGCTCCATCGCACCGGGAAAGCTCGCCGATCTGGTGTTGTGGCCGCGCGCATCCTTCGGCATCAAGCCGTGGATGGTGATCAAGAGCGGCTTCGTCGTGTGGTCCGCGATGGGTGACGGCAACGGCAGCATGCCGCTGTCCGAGCCGATCATCCAGCGCAAGATGTGGGGCGCCCTTGGCACCGCGCCGCAGCACCTGGGCGTGGTGTTCGCCTCCAAACTGGCGGTCGAAGCCGGTATCAGGGCGAAGCTGGGACTGATGAAGCCGATGCTACGGATCAAGAGCGTACGGACGCTGCGCAAGTCTAACATGATCCGCAACACCGCGATGCCGCACATCGAGGTCGATCCGCAGACCTTCGAGGTGCGCGCTGACGGCCGCCTGCTGATGTGCGACCCGCCGTCGCGTGTTCCGCTTTCCCGCCGCTACATGCTGCGATGAACGTCACCGTCGCGCCGGTGGGCATCGACCCGGTCGGCGCCCGCAAGTCGACCGCGCCGGACCCGCCGCATCTGGACCTGTCGTTCCGGCGGCATCCGACGCTCGGCACCTGGCTCGACCGGCGGCTTTATCGCTGGCCTTACACCCTGTCGCGCGGCTTCCGCGCACCGGACGGCAGCTTGGCGCTGATCCTGCAAACGGTAAGCGGCGCGATCCAGGCCGACGACCACCTGACCCAGCGCATCCAGGTCGGTCCAGGGGCAGCGGTTCATATCGCGACCCAGGGGGCGATGCCGGTCTACCGAGCGCCGGCCGCTATGATGGCGCGGGACGACGTCATCCTCGAAGTGGAGGATCACGGGCGCATCACCTATAGGCCCGACCTGCGCATCCTGTTTCCGGAAGCCAGCCTGTCGCAGCGAATCAGCGTGAGACTCACCGCCTCCGCGACCGCCATCATTGCCGATGGGTTCGTGATGCACGATCCGGACGGAATAGACCGCCCGTTCCACAACTACCGTTCGGAACTTCTGGTGCAGCGCGCGGATGGCAGGCTTCTGGCGCTGGATCGGACAGCACTCGCCGCGCCGCCGCGCGGTCTCGGCCGGCGCGCCGTCTACGCGGCGTTTGGCACCCTGGTCATCGCCGCGCCGCGCCGCGCCGCCTGGGTGGAAGCGCTTGGCGCGGACATCGACGGGCGCATGCGGCAGATACAAGGCGTATATGCGGCCGTATCAGCGCTGCCAAACGGCGCCGGCGCGGCGTTGCGCGTCGCCGCATTAGACGGGCGCCATCTCCGCCTCGGCCTTCGGGCCGGCGAATGCGCCGCACGCCGGCACCTGTTCGCGCCACCACACGCCGGGTATATGACCCAACCGACTTAAGGGGCGGTCGCGCCCGCGCTAGGAGAGGAAATGCAATGAACCGCGTGGGCGTGGACGTAGGCGGAACCTTTACCGATATCGTGCTGGAGCACAGCTTGCCTGACGGCGGGCAGCAGGTTGTGGTGCACAAAGTCCCCTCCACGCCCGCCGACCAGAGCGAAGCGGTCATCCGCGGGGTGCTGGAGATCTGTCAGATGGCAGGCGTGGCGCCGGGTGACCTCGACTTCCTGTTCCACGGCACCACCGTCGCGACCAACATGGTGATCGAGCGCAAGGGCGCGGAAGTCGGCATGATCACCACACGCGGCTTCCGCGACATCCTGCATATGGCCCGCCACAAGCGGCCGCATAATTTCTCCCTGCAGTTCGATGTGCCGTGGCAATCCAAGCCGCTGGTCAAACGTCGCAACCGGATCGCGGTAACCGAACGGATTATGCCCCCGGACGGCACGATCGAGACGCCGTTGGCGATCCAAGAAGTGGAGTGCGCGGCTGAATTGTTCGCGAAGCGGAGACTCGATGCGGTGATCGTCGCATTCCTGTTTTCCTTCCTCAACGACAGCCACGAGCAGCAGGCCGCAGAGATCGTGCGGCGCGCGTTGCCAAATGCCTATGTCTGCACATCGTCCGAGGTGGTGAACGTGCTGCGCGAGTACGAGCGGTTCTCCTCCTGCGCGATGAACGCCTACATCGGCCCGATGACCTCGGACCATCTCAGCCAGTTGGAAGGACGGCTGCACGAACACGGAATAACTGCCGCGGTGCGCATTATGCAGTCGAACGGCGGCATCTCGACCGTGGCAAACTCACGTCAGCGGCCCGTGGGTCTGCTGCTCTCGGGACCTGCGGGGGGCGTGATCGGCGGCCGCTGGACCGGCGAGGCGTGCAGTACCGCCAACGTCATCACCATCGACATCGGCGGCACTTCCGCCGACATCAGCGTGATCCAGGACGGCGAACTACGCATCAAGAACCCGCGTGACACCGAGGTCGCGGGACTGCCGGTGCTGGTGCCGATGATCGACATCGATGCGATCGGCGCCGGCGGCGGCTCGATCGCCTATATCGACCCACTCGGTGCGTTCCGCGTCGGGCCGCGGTCGGCGGGCGCCGACCCCGGACCGGCCTGTTACGGACGCGGCGGCACGGAGCCGACGGTAACCGACGCGCAGGTGGTTCTCGGCAGGCTCGATCAGGAGCAGTTCCTCGGCGGCGATCTGAAGATCGACCCTGCCCTGGCACACCGGGCGATCGATCTCGGCATCGCCGGCAGACTTGGTCTCAGCACCATCGACGCGGCACTCGGCGTGCTGAAGATCATCAACAACAACATGGCGCTGGCGATCAACGCCAATTCCGTCGCCAAGGGCATCGATCCGCGCAACTTCACGCTGATGGGATTCGGTGGCGCCGGGCCGCTGCATGCCGTGGCGCTCGCCGAAATGATCCACGCCGGGGATGTCGTCTCGCCGCTGCATCCCGGCATCACCGCGGCGATGGGCCTGCTGGTGACCGAACTGCGCTACGAATACACCCGTTCGGTTTTGACCGTGCTGAGCACGGCGACCACGGACGACTACGCGCACCTGAATGGATCGCTGACGGCGCTCGAGCAGGAAGCGGCGACCCAACTCGCAGCGGACGGCATTCCGCCGGAACGGCGGCGCTTCACCCGTATCGCCGAATGTCGCTACGTCGGTCAGGGGTTTGAACTCCGCGCGCAACTGCCCGACGCGGCGCTGACGCCGGCAAACGTCGGGGTGGCAATCGGCAACTTCTACGCCGCCCACAAGCAAGTCTACGGACACGCCTTCGAGGACCAGTTGGTCGAGGTGGTGACGCTGCGCGTGGTGGCCTCGGCTGATGTTGACAGCCTGAAGCTGCCGGATCTGGCCGAAGGCGGCCGCACCGACCCGCCGGATGCGAGCCTCTATGTCCGCGACACTATCTTTGACGACGGCAGCGCGGTCGCCACACCGCGTTACCAACGGAGCAAATTGCTTGATGGCGACATGGTGAACGGGCCCGCGCTGATCGTGCAGCACAACTCGACAACGCTGTTGCCGCCCGGATATCGCGCCACGGTACTGTCGCACGGCGACATGCATATCGTCCGAGCCTGATGCAAACGACCTCATGGAAACGAAAGGTCACGTCCCGATGAACCAGGAAGTTGATCCGATCACGTTGCAGGTCGTCGGCGGTGCACTGCACTCGATCGCCGAACAGATGGGCAATGTGCTGTATCGGATGTCGTATTCGTCGATCATCCGCGAAAGCCAGGACCTCGGCGCAGGCCTGTTCGATACGCGGTTCCAGACGCTATGCGAATCCGACTCAACGCCGATGCACATTGGCTCCCTGCCAGGCTATCTGCGCGGCATCGAGAAGTCGGTCCCGCTCGATGCCTGGAAACCGGGAGACTGCGTGATCCATAATCATCCGTATTTCGGCGCCAGCCACTCACCGGACATCGCCATCGTCATGCCGGTGTTCTTCGCGGACGAACTGGTCGGTTTTTCCGCCAATACCGCCCACCATGTCGATATCGGCGCTGCCACACCCGGCCTGATCATCGACGTGCCGGACATGTATGCCGAGGGCATGCTGCTGAACGGCCTGAAACTTTTTGAGGCAGGCAAACGCAACGAATTCCTGTGGAAATACATCCGCGACAATACACGTGTTCCGGGCCTCGTCATGGGCGACCTCGAGGCACAGATCGCCTCCGCGGAACTCGGCGTCCGTCGGTTCCAGGAACTGCTCGAGAAGTACGGCAAGACAATCGTCCTGCAGTGCTGCAAGCAACTGATGGACTATTCCGAAGCCGCGCTGCGCCGCGAACTCGCGAAAATCCCCGATGGCGATTACGTCGCTGAGGGCTTCATGGATGACGACGGGCGCACCCGCGACGTGCATCTGCCGGTCAAGGTCACGGTTCGCGTGCGCGGCGACAGCGTGGAAGTGGACCTGACCGGGTCAAGCCCGCAAGTGCCGACCGCGTTCAATGTTCCGTTCGAGGGCAGCACCAAGGTCGCCTGCTATTTTGCCTTCCGAGCGCTGCTGCTCGACACGTACACGTTGGCGGACCACATCCCTGCCAACGAAGGCAGCTTTCGTCCCGTTAAAGTAACGGCCCCGCTTGGTTCAATCTACAACCCAATCGCGCCGGTCGCCGCCGAGGCTCGATTTTCGCAGATCCAGCGCGTGGTCGATCTGATCATCAAGGCGCTGGCGCCGGTCGTGCCGGACCGATGCACGGCGGGCAACGCGGCGACACTTTCATTTGCGGCTTATTCTGGCGTTCGTCCGAGTGGTGATTACTGGGTTTTTCTTGAAGTGAACGAGGCGGCGATGGGTGGGCGCCCCGCCTCCGACGGACCGGACACGGTCGAGGAACTGATGCGCAACACCCGCAACAACCCCCTGGAAGATCTCGGCATGCACCTGCCTTTGATCTGTGATCGTTACGAGATACGCGACGACGTGTTTCCCGGTGCGGGCAAGTTCCGCGGCGGCCAGGGC
>DASYBP010000592.1:0-3331 GCA_036500715.1 Rhodopila sp. | reverse complement strand
TTATATCGAAATCAGAATGGCGGCGATGTCTATCGTGGCTGGAAATTCGCGGCCGGCGGCAACTGTATTGACATGTCAAACGTGGACCATCTGCCGACGGTAACCGCGTGGTGTGACCGCTGGCGCCGCCGAATAGGCCGTCACGCCCGCGTCAGCCGCTATCGGCCGAGATCCACCCGCGGATGATCCCCAACGTGGTGTCGGGGTGCTGATCGACCAGCTGCACCACCTTGCGGATCGATGACGCCCGCATCTGTCCGCGGACGTTGTTCATTGTCATCGCGTCATCATCCTCGACCAGCGCGCGACTGCCGTCGGCGGAACTGTGATCGAGCCCGAGCGCACCACCCGGGTGACCCAGCGCGGCGAGACCACCGCCGGCTGCACCGATCGCCGCCAGGTTTGCCCCACCCGCGATCTGGTTCGGCGCCGCACCGCCAAGCGCCAGGCTGGCCGGCGGCTTGTGCAGTGCGGCGAAAATCGACCGAGCCGTCAGAATGATGATCCCGAACCCGACCACCCCGAATGCAACCATTTGCACGAATGTGACCAGGTCAGCGTTCACCTTGCCCGTCCGCGCCACAGGGGCCGGATCGACCGCCTCCATCGCATCGACAAAGGGCATGCTGACGACATCCAACCGGTCGCCGCGTTTCTCATCAAAGCCGACCGCGCTTTTGACCAGCTTTTCGATCTGATCCAGTTCCGCCTGCTCGCGCGGCTTCCAACTGTGCTTCCCATCAGCGCCGGTCGCGTCAGTGCCATCGACCATCACCGCCAGCGTGATGCGTTCCACCTGAGGCTGGTCGTGAACGATCGCTCGCACCGTCTTGCCGATTTCGTAGTTCGTCGTCTCTTCCTGCCGGCCTTCCTGGTTGCCGCTCGCGGTCGCGCTCGCATCGGCATTCGGCAGGTTGTTCTGCAACGAAACCGGACCGGTCTTGTCCGTCGTCTTGGAGTTCGAAGTCACGTTCTGCGTGCTGCGCACCACCGAACCGTCCGGATCATATTTCTCTTGCGTTTCGTTCACCTTGTCGAAATTCATCCGGATCGAGGCCTCGGCGTGCACATGACCGGGCCCCAGACTGCGCTCCAGCATCAGTTCGACCGCCTGCGAAAGGCGGCTTTCGGTCTTCTGGCGGATGTCCTCTTCCATTGCCGACTGCGCCCGCGGGTCGTTGCCGTCGCCGGCCTGGACCAGAAGATGCAGGTTCGAGTCTACAATAGTAACATCCTGCGGACGCAATCCCGGCACCCCGGCCGCCACCAGATTGACCACGGACTGAACCGCTTCCGGCGACAGCGTCTGATGACCGGGCACCGTCAGCATCACACTCGCCTGCGCATGCTGGCGCTCATGAGCGAACGGCTCCCGCCGCGACAGTACCAGATGCACGCGTGCGTGTGTAATGCCGCGCACCGACACGATCGTACGGGCGAGTTCACCCTCCAGCGCACGGGTCAGCTTCACCTGCTGGTCGAAGTCGGTCACCGCCAGGTCGTTGCCGCGATCGAAGATCTCATATCCCGTGATGCCGCCGCCCGACACGCCGGATTCGCCGAGCAAAGTTCGCGCCGTCGCCATGTCGCTGTCGGGCACGAAAATCTGCCCGCCCTCCAGACGGTACGGTATCTTGCGTCCGCTCAGCTCCGTGGCGATCTGTTGCGCGCTTTGCGGATCGAGATCCGATGCCAGCACGGCCATCCGCGCCCGCCCGGGCCCCTGCAGTTCCAGCCAGACGAAGGCGCCGATGATGCCCAGAGTCACCCCTGCCAGCATGATGACGCGCATCGTGCCAAGCTTCC
Source organism: Rhodopila sp. (assembly GCA_036500715.1). Classification (GTDB taxonomy): domain Bacteria; phylum Pseudomonadota; class Alphaproteobacteria; order Acetobacterales; family Acetobacteraceae; genus Rhodopila. The sequence continues at coordinate 1,525 of DASYBP010000592.1, read as the reverse complement.
GGATGCTGTCGATCAGGCCCTTCATACGGTGTGCCCAAGTTTTTTGCGCCAGCATGACATCTAGCGGCTAATGTTTACCGATGCGTTAACAGCCAGCCGGCTCGATGTTCGGCGCAGTGTCCGATCGCGGTGAAGCGTGAGTCGGGAAACGATCACGACTTCCGCGTGAAGCGGCCACTTCAGAAACGGCGCTAATCCCACCCGATCGGTTCGCGCGCCACGTCCACCGCACCGTTTCCCCGCAGCCGCACGACATTGACTGTCTTGGCGAGATCTGGCGACCCCGAGTAATACGCCGGCACCGTCGTCCCCGTCCCTACCGCCGTCGCTCGGTTCCAGTGCCCCAATGCCAGATAATCCGCCTGTGTTGCCTCGATCTCCGCGTTGCTGATCAGCCAGGACGGGCGCAGCGGCACCGCCCCGTCATCTTCGTAGTGACCATGCGCCAGTGTCACGTGCCACCGAGCCCTCCGCGGCCGAGGCTGCCGCAGCGGCACCATATTGGCATAATCGACATGCGCGTGCCCCCATACCTCCAGATCATGCTCAGGAAAATGCACCGTCACGCCGTGCGTCACGCCAATGATATGGACGTTCGGCAGCGCGTTCAGTCCGCCGCGCAGCCACACAGAGTCCGGCGTCACCGGGTCATGGTTTCCGGGCAGAACAATCACCGGCCGGGCAACCTCGGACAGCATCGCCGCGCATTGTGCGATGATGGCGGATGACTGGCGGTTATTGTCAAAAATATCGCCGACCAGCAGCACATAGTCCGCCTGGTGCGTCTTCGCCGCGTTCAGCACCACACGCAACCCGGCGGTGCCATCCTCGCCATACAGAGCCTGATGCGGATCGTCATCGACGTGAAGATCTGAACTGTGCACAAGCACGATATCGGCAGCCAAGGTCCTCAATCCATCCAACAGTTGCCCGTCCAACTGTTGCCCGTCCAACTGTTGCCCATCCAACTGTTGGCACGCCATCAGACCGGCCATCCCGGCTCCCGTCAACCGCCGTTGGCCAGACCGCGGCCTTGGGCTACCATCCGGCCCAACCACAACCGCGAGGAAGCCGACGTCATGATCGATCTCTATTACTGGCCCACGCCGAACGGCAAGAAGGTTACGGTCCTGCTAGAAGAGGCGGCGATCCCCTACAACATCGTCCCCGTCAACATCGGCCGCGGCGACCAGTTCGCGCCCGCGTTCCTGACGATGAACCCCAACCACCGCATGCCGGTGATGGTGGATACCGCGCCCCCCGGCGGCGGCGAGCCGATGGTCATTTTCGAGTCCGGCGCCATCATGCTGTACTTGGCCGAGAAGGTCGGCCGCTTCTATCCGCAGGACCTACGCGGCAAATACGCCGTCACCGAATGGCTGATCTGGCAAATGGCCAACCAAGGGCCCAAGCTTGGTGAGTGCGGCCATTTTCGCCGCCTCGGTGACAAGCAGGGCGACCAGACCTACGCCGTGCGCCGCTTCACCGACGAAGCCAACCGCCTGTACGGCGTGCTGAACAATCG
>DASYBP010000591.1:0-19646 GCA_036500715.1 Rhodopila sp. | reverse complement strand
GGCTTTTTGTCGCTGAACAGGTCGTCGAACCAGGAGCAGCCGCCAACGGCGAGCGGGGCCAGCAGTGCTGTCCGGCGTGCCAGCACGCTGGGTTTGGATAAGTCATGCGGGCGCACGCCAAGCCTTCCCTGTCGATTGGTGAAGTAGCCGGTCATTTGCTGTCCTAGCAGCTTTGTCTGACGTGGCCGATTCACGCGGCAATCGTGACCGCTGCGCGGCTCACGCTAGGGACCCAGACCCGCCAGCAGGGCAGAGGCGCGCTGGCGTAGACCGGACGGTGCGCCGATATCGATCGACAGCGCCTGCAGCGTCTTGCGGGCGTCATCGGTCCTGCCCTGCCGCAGATCAAGCATTGCCAGTTGCTCCCGGGCCAAGCTTGACCAGGCGTTCCGTGGGTCAGCGAGGGGCTTCAACCGAGCTTCGAGTTCCGCGGGGTCGCCGTGGTCGAGGTCGCGCTGAACCGCCATCAGCTTGGCAAAGTCGCGCAGCAAATGGTCGGCACTGGGGTCTGAGGCCACTGCGTTCCAAAGCGACTCGGCGCCTTGCAGGTCGCCGGCGTCGGCTTTAAGGGCGGCGGCGCGCAGCCGGGCCAGGGTTTTGTATCCCTCGGGGCCGGTGGCGGCCAGTTGTTCGAGAGTGGCGACTTGGTCGGGGGTTGTGGTCCCGGGCTGATCGGTAGCGCCCTGCGCCGCGATGAAACGCTGGGCGGCGGCGGCGTCCTGACGTGTTTGGTAGCGTGACCAGAGTTGCCAGCCAGCCGCGGCGGCGACGACCGCCACAGCCGCGGCGATGATCAGCCATGCATACTTTTTCAGCAGCTTTTCGGCACGCTCTGCCCGGAGGTCTTCCTCAACCTCGTCGAAAATGTCTACCACCTGGATTCTCTCGCCTGCCTGCTTCTGCTACGCCGCCCGGTCGCCGGCGGCGGACCATAGCGGCGTCGGGGTGTGGCGGCAAACCGCCGGTGCGGCAAGGGTTCATTTACCTTTTGGCTGTAGGACGGCGGAATGAAATTGATTTTGCTGGCCGCTTCGCTGGCTTTGGCCGGCTGTGGCATTTCCACCAGTCTTGGGCCCGCGATCGGCGTCGGAACGGTGTCGGCGATCGGCATCGGAGCGACGGCGGCCAGCGTGGCGGCAATCCAGCGGACGCCGGTTGATGCGGTTTATTCGTGGTGGACCGGACGCGATTGTTCATTGGTGTGGCTGGACGAGGGCAAGACCTACTGCCGGCCGGTGGAGCCGAAGCCGGAGCCGCCGGTGTTCTGCACGCGCAGCCTGGGGACGGTGAATTGCTGGAAAGACCCCGATAGCGTGCCGGGGCATCCGCACGGGGTCGCGGATGGTCCGACCGGGCTGACCGAGCAGCAGGAGGCGGATCGGGTGCGGATGTGGCCGTGAGGACGATGTGGCCGTGAGGACAAGGGGGAGATTGAGGTTTGGCGGGAATGCCGGTATAGCGTGGCGCTTCGCCTCCAGGCTCGCTTGGGTGCGCGGGACCCGTAGCTCAGTTGGATAGAGCGTCGCCCTCCGAAGGCGAAGGTCGCACGTTCGAATCGTGTCGGGTCCGCCAAGGTTTTCAGTCGTTTATGATTTGGCCGCGGCGCGAAGGATTTGCCTAGGTAGCGCGCAGGTAGCGGGATCGCGACCAAACCCGGCCTAGCGAGAGTCCTGCGCCATGAGTTCGATGGATGCTGCCGCGCGCCACACCAACAGCTAGCCTCAGACCATCAAGTGCAAACGCCCCTCGCGGCCGACTTATGAGATCGTGGTTTCGGCGATTCCTTTCGCTTCATGATATGTCGCCCTAAAGCGCCCCCCCCCGGCTGGAGTCGCTTGAATCGTTTTGCGTTCGCCCGTAATCCGTTTAGACCCAGTACATGGACAAAGCGTCATGCCGGACCTTCCCTCGTATATCAGTGCCGCGATTATTCCAACGTTGGTCTTCACCATCGTTTGGCTTGTAATCGGCCTGACAGTGTTTGGCAGTCTGCATTGGATGTTCGCGGACCAGAAGCAGCCGTTTTGGCGCAGCGACATGAAGACGGACCTCACCTACTGGTTCTTGGGTCCGCTCACTTACGGCTATGTCGCGCTTGTGGCGCACACTTACGCCGTGGACTATGCGCACCTTGATCGGATTGCGTCGGCCATCACGGCTCGCGTAGCCAACACACCGATACTAACGCAGGTCGCCATTATCCTGCTTCTTACAGATCTGCTTCAATACTGGGGTCATAGGCTCTTCCATCAGAATCCGCTATGGCGTTTCCATCGGATTCATCATGCGCCAACGCGAGTTGACTGGTTGACCTCGACGCGAATACATCCCGTCAACTTCATTCTCTATTCAACCCTGATCAATTTGGTTATAAGCCTTCTCGGATTCAGTCCTAAGGCATTCTTCTTCCTTGTGCCGTTCAACATGCTTTCCGCCTTTCTGGTGCATGCCAATCTGAACTGGACTTATGGCCCATTCCGCTATGTTATCGCCAGCCCGGTCTTTCATCGTTGGCACCACACCTACACTGATCAAGGAGGGACCAAGAATTTCGCTCCCAACTTTCCATTTCTCGATCTTGCATTTGGTACCTTCTATATGCCCAAAGGGCAATTGCCGTCGACTTTCGGCACCCTCGATAATAACGTCCCCAATCACTTCTTGGGGCAGTTGTGCTACCCATTCCAGCGACAACAGCCGACGCCCCTAGATGGGATACCTGCCCGTGATTGAAATTCGGGCGCTCTAATGACGGTTACAGGTGGCACAGGGGGCCTCAAGGCGGCACCTGATCCTCATCGGATCAATCCGATCGCGGGCGAAGTGCGCGCCGCCAGCCCCAAAACCCTTCATAGCAATAGCGCAGCCGGCCAAGGTAGGGCTGGGTTGCGGGGTCCTTTATTCCCATCGCCTTCCACACGTCCTGATCCTGCGGGTTCGGACCTCGATTCAGCCTGATCATGCACTGACTGACCATATCCGGCCGGTTGACCCAGTCGGTCAGGAGGAATGAGTAGGACGCAATCGGGCCTCGCAGACGGCTAAATCCGGCAATCGCCAGCGACACCGCCACCGCGATAAGGGCAGCCCATACAAGACCTTTCACATCATTTCTTCCAATTGCTCCGGGTCTTCCGAGGAGTGTCCAGAATGTGGAGGGATCATGCGGCTATTGCAATTCTGTGATCGCGCACATGGTGCAACTGGAAGAGCGGCAAAAAGCGCTGGGACTATAAACCATCTGCCCCTTCAAACCTCCAGCATCCGGTGCAAGGTCAACCCAGTACGATCGACGGCCAGGCTCGGCTCAACGTCGGCGTAAGGGCGGCTATGTTCTGACAATGATCGTCGGTGTGTCACGGCGGCGCCGCGGTCGTGTGGCCCGGCCGTCGGGGATTGTTGGACCTCTGGCGGCCGGCTGTGATCCAGCATATGCAGCCGCGTGTCCCCTCCAGTCGAGCACGTTCGAATTCGTGTAGACCTCTCAGCCCAGCGCCGCCAGTGCGGTCCTGGCCGCGGCCTGCCCGCTGATCCAAGCCCCCGCCAACGTCCCGGCCATCCCGACATGGCAGGCTTCCCCGGCGAACATCAGATGTCCGCCGCCAATTGGTTCGGCCAAGACGTCCCGTGCGGTCGCGCATCCGGGAACGGCGTAGCAATAGGCGCCGCGTACCCATGGATCGGCGTCCCAGCGCGTCACCAGCGACGCCGCATCGGCAAATAATGGGTCCACCCGGCCACCAAAGGCTCGGCGCAGATAGGACAGCGCGAAGTCGACCGCGGCGGCCTCGCCTGCCCGAGCGAGTTCCCAGGCAACAGAACCGCCGATCCAGCCCTGCACGTAATCTCGGCCAAATGGCCAACACTGGAACGGCATCAAAGGCTCGCCTTGCCGCTCCAGGATGCGGTCCACAGAGCAGTGCGCGGGCAAGTCCAGCCGGTCAGGGCCGACGGCGCGCAAGGCGACCTTCATTGCCAATCCCATCGGCAGCGCGCGAATTGCCTCGGTCACTCGCGCTGGCAGCGCCGGATCGAACAGCACGCTCCTGGATCCTAGCACGCCGGTGGAGACGGTGATGATGCAGGCGCCGGCAGTGATGGAGCCGCGCCCGGTTTCGACGGTGACCGTGCCGCCGCGACCGCCCCACCGCACCCGGGTTACCGCCGCATGCAAGCGGATATCCAGTCCGCTGGTCAGCCGTCGCTGAACGAAGGCGCCGATCCCGCCAGCCGGCACAAGGTTGCTGCCGTCCAGCGCATTCCGCCGCCAGTCCAGAGCGCTGAACCTGTCCGCATCGGCGGCGCAGATCACCGGACCTTCCCAGGCCTCGATCGTCGCGGCCCAGGGATCATCCGGGAGGTTTCGCGCGATGTCTGCCAACGGCACGTCGCCGGCGGCGGCCAGCAGCGCGTCCGCCGCGGCCTCGTAGCGGGGCCAGGCATGGGCATACGCCTCCAATTCCGCCTCTGTCGCCACTCGGTTGCCGATGAACGTGCGCTCCTGGCGGATTTCGTCTGATCGCAGCAGCGCGTCGCCGGCAGCCTGGGCAATCGAGACTAGGGGGTTGTGCTCCGCGTTGTGCAGCCAGACCGCGCCCATGTCGAACCAGACCCCGCCAAGCGCCGGCGGATAGTGCGTCCACGCACGGCCGCCGACCCGGTCGGCTGCCTCCAGCACCACGGCGTGGACACCTGCGCCTCGCAGGAAGGCCGCCGCGCCAAGCCCGGCGAGACCGGCCCCGACGATCACGATTGGCGTTTCGGTCACAAGATATTCCTTCGCCGGTGCGGATTGATGGCGAGAGGATACGGTCAGATGACGATCCGGGCGACCTCCTGCGGCGATTGCAACACCAATCTGTCGTACTCCCGCATCAGGAACTCGGTGATCGTCCCCGGCTTGAACCGGTGCTGTCCGATCTCTCGCACCGCCGTTACCTCGGCGGCGGTCCCGGCCAGAAACACCTCGGTGGCGCGCGACAGATCGGACGGATCGATATGCCGTTCGACCACCTTCATCTGATGGCGCCGCGCCAGACTGATCACCGTTCGGCGGGTGATCCCATCCAGGAAACAGTCGGGGTCCGGCGTGTGCAGATCGCCGTCGATAACGAAGAAAATGTTCGCCCCGGTCGTCTCCGCTACCAGCCCGCGCCAGTCGAGCATCAACGCGTCGGCATAACCCTGCTGTTCAGCCCTGACCTTTTCCAGCGAGGCGATGACATACAGCCCGGAGGCCTTGGCCTTGACCGGCGCGCAGTCGGGCGGCGGCCGACGCCAGTCCGCCTGCGCGAGCCGTATCCCCTGCATACGCTCCGCGCCGAAATAGCTCGGCCATGGCCACGCCCCGATCGCCAGATGCACCGAGGTTCCGGTCGCCGACACCGCGAGCTGTTCGGTCCCGCGCCAGGCGATGGGGCGGACATAGCCGCCAGTCAGCCCGTTGGCCTGTAGAACCGCCTGGCTGGCGGCATCAATCTCTTCGGCGGAGTAAGGAATCTCAAAGCTGAGGATGCGCCCGGAATTGATCAGGCGGTCGGTATGGTCACGCAGGCGGAAGATATTTCCCGCATACGCGCGCTCGCCTTCGAACACGGCACTGGCGTAGTGCAATCCATGCGATAAAACATGCAGCCTGGCGTCCCGCCAGGGAACCAGGGAACCGTCCAACCACAGCCAGCCGTCGCGGTCGTCGAAAGGAAGCAGCGCCATGGTCGCCTTCTCCGCAATTTTACTGCCGCGCGAACCGCTAAGTTAAAACACAGCGGCAAGTTAAGTCGATAATATTGACATATTGCGGAATCGAATATCTGGCATGTTGAAAACCAAATCCCACTTCGTCGCGCCACCCAAACTACCGCCGCCAACCCCGGTCGTCGACGTCGGGGACGCGGAAATGCGCATCGCGCAGGATCTGCTGTTCTTCGCCTATCGCGACTTCACCAACGTTGCCGACCGGGTGCTGGAGGAACTGGGCCTTGGTCGCGCGCATCATCGGGCGCTGCACTTCATCGGCCGCAATCCCGGGATCACCGTGTCCGGACTGCTCGCCATTCTGCGTATCACCAAGCAATCGCTGGCGCGCGTGTTGAACGCCCTGGTCGATCAGGGTTTTGTCAGTCAGGCGCCGGGGTACGAGGACCGCAGGTTGCGGCTGCTGACCCTTACGGAGAAGGGCAAGGCATTGGAACAGCGGCTGTTCGACTCGCAGCGGAAAATGCTATCGATGGCCTACCGGACCGCCGGTCCTCAGGCTGTCCAAGGGTTCCGCATCGTGATGCGGGCGATGATGGACAAGGGCGCGCTTGCCTACATGGATGGCACTGGGCCGGCGGAGGACGCCTGAGGCATGGCGGAGGATTGCCACATCCTGGTCGTGGAGGACGATCCCCGCCTGCGCGAGCGCCTCGCGCGCTATTTGACCGGAGAGGGCTTTCGCGTGACGGCCGCCGGCGACGCGGCGGAGGCGCGGACGCAGTTGCGAGCCATCAACCCCGACCTGATGGTGCTGGACGTCATGATGCAGGGCGAAGGCGGCCTCGATCTGACCCAGTCGCTACGCCAGGGAAGCCGACAAAGTCTCCCGATCCTGCTGCTCACCGCGCGTGGGTCGCCGGAAGACCGCATCGCCGGGTTCGAGGCCGGCGCGGACGACTATCTTGGCAAGCCGTTCGAACCGCGGGAACTGGTGTTGCGGATCCGCGCGCTGCTGCGGCGGGCACCGCCGCCATTGGCTGTGCAGCCGCCCCCCGGTCCGGTGCGGATCGGCGCGGCGGAATTCGACCTCGAACGCGGTGAACTGCGCGACGCCGATGGCCCGATCCGGCTGACCGGCGGGGAGGCGGCTCTGCTGACCGCGCTGGCCAGCAAGCCCAACGAGGTCCTGTCACGCGAGGAGATCGCCGAAGCCCTGGGCATGGATGATTCCGGGGAGCGTGCGATCGACGTGCAGGTGGTGCGGCTGCGCCGCAAGATCGAAGCCGACCCCCGCGAGCCGCGGTTCCTGCACACGGTGCGCGGCCGCGGCTACATCCTGAAGCCAGGCAACTGAACGATGCGCGCGCGTCTTCCGCTGCCGTTCGCGACCTCGCTCAAGCACCTGATGCCACGATCGCTGCTGGGGCGCACGCTGCTGATCATGCTGGTGCCGCTGGTGGTGGTACAGGCGATCGCGCTGCAGCTTTTCTACGGCAATCACCTCGACGTCGTGTCCCGCCGGATGTCCAGTGCGATCGCCGGGGAAATTGCCTACACTGTCGAACTGTTGCGCCAGTTTCAGGCACCCGCCGACCGCGAATGGGTGCTGCAAATGGCGCGCGAGCAGTTCACGCTGGGCATCAAGCTGGAACCCGGGGCGGAACTGGAACGGCGGAAGCGGGTGAACCTGCTTGGCCCGATGGATGATGATCTGGCGGCGGCGCTGACGCAGAAATTCAACGCGCCGTTCACCATGGACTGGACGTCCGATCCTCACACTGTGCTGATCAGGCTGCAGTTGCCGGACGGCGTGCTGGATGTGCAGGCCCCGCGCAAGCGTCTCGCCATCGGGACGTTGTTCTTGTTTGTCGGCTGGCTGGTCGGCTCCGCGCTGTTGCTGTTCACCATTGCCGCGCTGTTCATGCGCAATCAGGTGCGCGCCATCCGCCGCCTGGCGCGGTCCGCCGAGGCGTTTGGCATGGGGCGCGACGTGCCGCAGATTCGCCCCGAGGGGGCGGCCGAAGTCCGTCAGGCGGCCGCCGCGTTCAACCGCATGCAGGAGCGCATCCGGCGCTTCCTGGCACAACGGACCGAAATGCTAGCTGGTGTTTCGCACGACCTGCGGACACCGCTGACGCGCTTGCGCCTGGCGCTGGCGATGTTGCCACGCACCGAGGAGCTCCGCCAGGACGTGGCCGAAATGACCGCTGATGTGGAGGAGATGGAACGCATGATCGGCGGCTACCTCGCCTTCGCGCGTGGCGAGGGAACGGAGCAGGCCGAGGCGGTGAACCTGGCCGTGATCCTCGACGATGTGGCCGCCGGTGCCAGGCGGGCCGGCGCTTCTTTGGACGTTGACGTGCCGGCTGATTTGACGCTGAAGCTGCGGGCGAACGCGGTCCGCCGAGCGGTGACCAACCTGGTGGACAATGCACGCCGGCACGCGAAGCATGTGGTGCTGGCAGCAACTCCGCAGGGGCGGTCGGTGCTGGTGACGGTCGATGACGACGGGCCCGGAATACCGGCCCACAGGCGAGAGAGTGTGTTCCGTCCCTTCGAAAGCGGATCGTCCGGCGGCACCGGCCTAGGTCTGACGATTGCCCGCGACATTGTTCGCGCCCATGGCGGGGAGATCGTGCTGGAAGATAGCCCCCTCGGCGGCCTGCGGGCGCGGATTCGCTTGCCGGTCTGATCCGTCAAGGGAGATCATTCCCAGCGGCCTGTGGATGGGTGCGGGGCGGTTTGAGCGATGCGACGGCTGGGCAAGACGTGGGTGGCCGGGCCAAGCCCGGCCATGACATAGGGCTGGTATCAGTAGCTCGGTTTGGTGGAAAATGGCGTGAGCTGAAGCTCGTGGGTCCAACACGATCGGTCCTGGGTGTGGAGGTAGTAGAAAGCCTCGGCGATCTTTACCGGATTGATCAGGAGATCAGGCTGATTCCGTAGCTTCGGGAGGGTGCGCGTTCCTGGCGAGTCAATCGTACCGTCGATGACGACATTTGCTACGTGGACGCCGTGCTCGGAATATTCCTCGGTGAGCACCTGCGCCAGCGCACGCATCATCACCCTGGGATAGTAAAGCGACTCGCCCGTCATTCGCTTTCTGCCGCGCAGCGATTTGGAGTTGTTGGAGAAGAAGAATGACCCTGCGCCGTTCATGCGCATCGCCGGCAGGACTTCCTTGGCGACCAGGAAGGGACCGCGGCTAGCGATGTGGTGCGCGGTATCGAACATCTCCACCGGAATGTATTCGAGCAGTTCTTTCTCCGGCGGGAGGTCCCGGCCTTCGAGGTAGCCCGCGTTGTAGATCAGAACATTCGGGTCACCGGCGTCGCGCCGCATGGCGGCGAAGGCGGTGGAGACGGACGCTTCGGAGGCGAGATCCAGTTCCACGACATTGCATTCGCCGCCTTGGCCGTGGATCGCCTGCGCCAGGGCTGACGCGTTGGCAGCGGTGCGGGTCGTCAGAACGACAAAGAAGCCCTCCTGCGCGAACTTCTGCGCGACGGCGCCACCGACGCCCCAGCGCGCGCCAATCGGCAGGTCGGCATCGTCCAGCGTCCGGCCATGCGCCAGCCTGGTGTTGCGGCCATCCGACTGCCATTTGGACGTTGCACCCACCACGACCGCGACCGGCTTGCCGCTGGTGTTCGTTACGCTGTTGTCACTCATTGCGAATGTTCCCTGTCTGCTTGTCGCGTTGGGTCAGCCCGTCCGGTGCCAGCCCCACCAGGCGCACAGCGCATCGCCCATCACGAGGCGTAGATCCGGACCGCTGAGCCACAGCAACGTCTCGGTGAACATCGTCACGCACTGGCGCCAGGAGCATGGCATCTTCGTAATGTCGGTGCCCCAGAACATGCGTTGTGGACCAAATGCATCGTAGATCTGGCGCAGATACATGTGCATCGCCGGAAACGGATAGGCCTCACTGGAATAGCCCGGTGCGCCGGTTGCTTTGACCGCCACGTTGGGGAATTTTGCCAACGCCAGAAGCTCCGGGATGTGGGTCATAGCGGCGGCGTCTTTCAATGTGGTGAGGCCGCCGCGGCCGCCGAGGTGATCGATTGTCAGCCGAAGCCCCGGGTGGCGTTCGGCGATCCGCCCGAGGGTCGCCAGTGAATCGGTCGCCAATGCGGCGATCGGCACGCCGGCATCTTCGGCGGCCGCCCAGAGCCAGTCGAGGGTTCCATCCTCCACCCACCGCCGCGCGGGCTCGTGCAAGAAGGTATAGCGTAGTCCGAGCATACCGGGTTGATCTCTCCATCGTTCGATGAGCGTGCGAGAGGCAGGTTGGTCGAGCGGCACCGAACCCATGATCGCGAACCGGCCAGGGTAGTTGCGAACTGCCGCAAAGGCCATGTCGGTCGGACCGGGGTCCCAGCCAGGAGGATGGATGACGGCGGCATCAACACCGCCTTCATCCATCAGTGCGATGGCTTCCTCGGGGGTAAACGCCGTCACCTGCCGATGCGAGAGGTTGCTTGGCAAACCGGTTCCCCAAAGGTGGATCTGGGCGTCGACAATTTGCATCGCCTGCTCTCCGTTGCTTCGTGGCGTATCGGGCGGCGCGTCCGGCACGGTAAGCCTGGAATGCTAGCGGCGTTGGCTGTCGGTGGCGACCCTGACCGGCCGGGTTGAGCCGGCCGGGTTGAGATGGAGCGCGCGATGGCCACCGATCGCCTAGTATCGTGCATCAGAGAAGCGCGATACGTCGCACTTTGTTTGAAGTGGCCGATTCACGCGGCAATCGTGATCGCTTCGCGACTCACGCTTCCACCGCGATCGGACACTAGCGCAACGGTCGGCCGCGACCCGAGAGTCTTCGGAGCGCCGATACGAAAAGCCATACCAGGATTCGGAACACGATGATGGCGATGGTGATTTGGACCCATAGGCCGAAGTTGCCGAGTGTGGTTTCGATCCGGTCTCCCCACGGGTATGGCAACATGTCACAGCCGGCTTCGATGGTTTTTGTCGTGGTCCGCTTCCACCACGTCAGTATTTCCGGGGCGTAGAGCCAGCCGTAGACGTAGGCGGCCAGCACGGCCACCGCCGTCCATGCCCTGAAAAGATGGGTTCGCAGCCATCGTTTCGTGCTGTCCCAGGTTTGCGGCACGTCAGATCCTCGATTGGCCCTCCCGCCTGAGCACGCCGTCGCGCTGGACGTTGGTGCGGTGCGGTCGCGGTGGGCGATGTGACCCGCTGGGCGGGACGTGGTCAACCATGGGGTGGTCGCCCAACTTGACACTGCTCGCGAAACTTTGGACCGTTTCTGCCGAGGCAATTCCGAGAGTGACCAGATGTCTGAAGTGATGGAAGAACCCCGCACCGCGCTGTGGCCGCAGCCGACCCCGTACGACGTCGTGGTGGTGGGCGGCGGGCTGGGCGGCCTCTACGCCCTTCAGCGGCTGCGCGGTCTGGGGCTGACCGTGCGGGTGTTCGAGGCGGGTTCGGGTGTGGGCGGCACATGGTTTTGGAACCGCTATCCCGGTGCGCGCTGCGACGTGGAGAGCATGGAATATTCGTACTCATTCTCAAACGATCTGCAGCAAGAATGGGCGTGGCCTGAACGTTATGGTACGCAGCCGGAAATCCTGCGCTACATCAATCACGTCGCCGACCGCTTCGACCTTCGGCGGGACATCCAGCTCAACACGCGGGTGACCTCCGCGCTGTTCGATCCGGCAACCGGCCGCTGGACGATCGAGACCGACAAGGGCGACGTGATCAGCGCGCAGTTCTGCGTGATGGCGAGCGGCAATCTGTCTACCCCGCGGGTGCCGGATTTTCCCGGCCTGGCGACTTTTCAGGGCCAGTGGTATCATTCGGGCCTATGGCCGCATGAAGGGGTCGATTTCTCCGGGCAACGCGTCGCGGTGGTTGGCACCGGCTCCTCCGGCGTGCAAATGATCCCGCTGATCGCCGCCCAGGCGGACCATCTGACGGTATTCCAGCGCACGGCCAATTTCAGCCTGCCGGCGCGTAACGCGCCGCTGGATCCTGAGAAGGCGCGTCGTCACAAGGAACATTACGCGGAGCGTCGGCGTGCGGCTTTGCAGACGCCCTTCGGCATTGCCGGGCATCCGGCGCCGACCAAATCCGCGCGGGAGGCGACCGCGGCGGAGCGTCGGCGCGCCTACGAGGCGAAATGGGCGGAAGGCGGCAGCATCAGTTTCCTGTATTCCTACATTGACCTGCTGGTGAATCAGGAGTCGAACGATACGGCGTCGGAGTTTGTGCGCCAGAAGATTCGCGGCATTGTGCGCAACCCGGCGGTGGCGGAAATTCTGGCGCCGAAGGACCATCCGATCGGGACCAAGCGCTTGTGCCTCGATACGAACTACTATGAAACTTACAATCGCAACAATGTGTCGCTGGTGGATGTCAAGAACGATGCGATCGTGGAGATCACGGCGGAGGGGTTGCGGACCCGCGGCGCAGAGTACGGCCCGTTCGAATCGATTGTGTTCGCAACTGGGTTCGATGCGATGACCGGCGCATTGCGGGAGATCGACATTCGGGTCAAGGGCGGTGCGGCGCTGGCGGACGAATGGCACGCCGGACCGCGGACCTACCTCGGGCTGATGGTGGCAGGTTTCCCCAATATGTTCGTGGTGACGGGCCCTGGCAGTCCGTCGGTGAAGACGCAGATGATCCTGGCGATCGAGCAGCACACCGACTGGATCGGCGATTGTCTGACGCATATGCGTGCGCACGGCTATAGCCGGATCGAGGCAGGCCAGGAGGCCCAGGATGCCTGGGTTCGGCACGTGAACGAGGTCGCCGACAGCACGCTGTACCCGTTGGCCAATTCCTGGTATGTTGGTGCGAATATTCCCGGCAAACCGCGCGTGTTCATGCCTTATGTCGGAGGGTTCGCCGGGTATAAGCAGAAATGCGACGCCGTCGCGGCCGATGACTACAAGGGGTTCGTGCTCAGTCGATAGCGCGGCTGGTCAGGCCCGGCAGATCGAGATGGTGTTGCCGGCCACAGGCCAGCGCTTCTTCGTACCCGGCATCCGCGTGACGCATGACGCCGGTGGCGGGGTCGTTCCACAGGACACGCTCGATCCGCTGGGCGGCCGCCTCTGTGCCATCGCAGACGATGACCATGCCGGCGTGCTGGGAATAGCCCATGCCGACGCCGCCGCCGTGGTGCAGCGAGACCCAGGTGGCGCCGGATGCGCAGTTCAGCAACGCATTCAGCATTGGCCAGTCGGATACCGCATCGGAGCCGTCGCGCATCGCCTCGGTTTCGCGGTTGGGTGAAGCGACGGAACCGGCGTCAAGGTGATCACGCCCGATGACGATGGGGGCCTTGAGTTCTCCGCTGGCCACCATCTGGTTGAAAGCGAGCCCCAGGCGGTGGCGGTCGCCGAGGCCGACCCAGCAGATGCGGGCGGGCAGGCCCTGAAAGCGGATGCGGGCACGCGCCATGTCCAGCCAGTTGTGCAGATGCGGGGCGTCCGGCATCAGCGTTTTGACCGCGGCATCTGTCCGGAAGATGTCCTCGGGATCGCCGGACAGCGCGGCCCAGCGGAACGGGCCGACGCCGCGGCAGAACAGCGGCCGGATATAGGCCGGCACGAAGCCGGGAAAATCGAAGGCGTCATCAACACCTTCGTCGCGTGCCATCTGGCGGATGTTGTTGCCGTAATCGACCGTCGGGACGCCCATGCGGTGAAACGCCAGCATGGCGCGGACGTGGCGGGCTATTGAACGTCGCGCCTCGGTGGCGACATCCTTGGGCGACGTGGTGCGCCGGTGCTCCCATTCGGCTACTGTCCATCCGTTCGGCAGATATCCGTTGGCTGGGTCGTGCGCGGACGTCTGGTCTGTTACGACATCCGGGCGAACGCCTCGTCTCAGCAGTTCCGGCAAGACCTCGGCCGCGTTGCCCAGCAGGCCGACCGAGAGCGGTTTTTGCTGCTGGCACGCTTGGTCGATCATCGCCAGCGCCTGATCGAGGTCCTTTGCCTGCCTGTCGAGATAGCCGGTGCGCAGCCGCATTTCTATCCGGCTGGGCTGGCATTCGATCGCCAGCAGCGACGCGCCGGCCATGGTCGCGGCCAGCGGCTGGGCACCGCCCATGCCGCCCAGCCCGGCAGTCAGGATCCAGCGCCCGGCGAGACTGCCACCGTAGTGGCGGTGCCCGATCTCGGCGAACGTTTCGTAAGTGCCCTGAATAATCCCCTGGCTGCCGATATAGATCCACGAGCCCGCCGTCATCTGGCCGAACATCATCAGGCCTTTGCGGTCAAGCTCGTTGAAGTGGTCCCAGGTCGCCCAGTGTGGAACGAGATTCGCGTTCGCGATCAGCACACGTGGCGCATCCGTGTGGGTGCGGAAGATGCCGACCGGCTTGCCGGATTGCACAAGCAGCGTGTGGTCTGCCTCCAACCGGCGCAAGGCGCTGACGATGCGGTCGAAGCTGTCCCAGTCGCGGGCGGCGCGACCGCTGCCGCCGTAGACGATCAGTTCATCCGGCCGTTCCGCCACGTCGGGGTCGAGGTTGTTCATCAGCATCCGCAGCGGCGCCTCGGTCAGCCAGGATTTTGTCGTGATTTCTGTGCCGCGCGGTGCGCGTATCGTGCGTGCGTTGGCGATCATTGGGCGTCCCCGAAGCAGTCCGCCACACCAGGCAGGATCACGTTGTCCCGGACCGTGGCGGTGAACTTGCCTGAGCGGATCAGCGCCGTCGCCGCGGCGATGTCCGGGGCGAAGAAGCGGTCGTCTTCGAGGCGGGGCACCTCGGCGCGCAGCAAAAGGCGGACGCGTTCCAAAGCCGGGCTCGACGCCAGCGGGGCATGAAAATCGCAGCCCTGCGCGGCGGCCAGCAGTTCGATGCCGAGGACAGCAGCGGTGTTGTCGGCCATTGGCAGCAGGCGGCGCGCGGCATGGGCAGACATGGAGACGTGGTCTTCCTGGTTGGCCGAGGTCGGCACGGAGTCGACGCTGGCCGGCGTGGCGCGTTGACGGTTTTCCGAGACCAGCGCGGCCGCGGTGACCTGCGGCACCATGAAGCCGGAGTTGAGGCCCGGGCTGGGTGTGAGGAAGGCCGGAAGTCCTGAAACCGCTGGGTCAACCAGCATGGCGATCCGTCGTTCTGACATCGATCCGATCTCGCACAGACCGAGCGCGATCATATCCGCGGCGAAGGCTACGGGCTCGCCGTGGAAGTTACCGCCGGACAGGACCTCCATCTGGTCGGGGAACACCAGGGGATTATCCGACACGCCGTTGGCTTCGTCGTGCAGCGTCGCGGCTGCCTGACGCAGCAGGGTCAGCACGGCGCCCATGACCTGGGGCTGGCAACGCAGGCAATAGGGGTCCTGGACCCGGTCATCGTTGTCGAGGTGAGAGGCCCGGATCGCGCTGCCGGCAAGCAGCGCGCGCAAGGCCTGGGCGGCGTCGATCTGCCCCTGGTGCCGACGCAGCGCATGGATGCGTGGATCGAACGGGGTATCAGATCCACGCGCCGCATCGGTCGACAGCGCACCGACAGCCAACGCCGCTTGCAACAATGTCTCGGCCTCGAACAGCGCGGCCAGCGCGTAGGCGGTCGAGAACTGTGTGCCGTTCAGTAGCGCCAGGCCCTCTTTCGGACCAAGAGCCAGTGGCGGCAGCGCGCTTTGTTTCAATGCGGCAGCGGCTGGGATCACGGTCCCGGCAAGCGCGACCTCACCGACGCCAAGCATAGAAGCGGCCATGTGTGCGAGCGGCGCGAGATCGCCCGACGCACCGACCGATCCCTGGCAGGGAACGCAGGGAATCATGTCTCGATCCAGCATCGTTTCCAACAGCCGGACCGTGTCGGCTGAAACCCCGGAGGCGCCGTGCGCGAGGCTGGCGATTTTCAACGCCATCATCAGGCGAACCACCGGCGACGGCATCAGCGCACCGACGCCGGCGGCGTGCGACAGCACGAGATTACGCTGCAGACGCGATAAATCCGCCGCTCCGATGCGGATGTTCGCCAACTTTCCGAAGCCGGTGTTGATGCCGTAGACGGGTGCCCCGCGCGCAACGATGGCATCGACCGCGGCGGCAGACGCTGCAATGGCGGTGTAGCGATCGGGCATCAGCGCCAGCGGGGCGCCGCGATAAACCGCACGCCACGACGCGAGACTTGTCTGGCCTGGGTTCAGGACGACCCGCGTGCTGGGCGCTTCCATGTCGGCACTATAGGCAAACGGCTGGTCGCATTCCAGGAAATCAGGGCGCGGGTTGCAACGCCTGGCTCAGATCGGCGATCAGGTCATCCGGATGTTCTATTCCGATGCTGAACCGGATCAGCCCTTCGGACACGCCGATCCTGGCACGTGTCTCCGGCGGGATACCGGAGTGCGTCGTTGAAGCAGGGTGGCTGGCAAGCGATTCGGTCCCGCCAAGACTGACCGCAAGCTTGAAGATCCGAAGCCGGTTGAGCAGCCGGAAAGCCGCGGGCTGTCCGCCGCGCACTTCGACACTGAAGGTCGATCCGCCGCCGCTGCATTGCGCATCGAAGGCGCGCTTTTTCGCAGTGCCTTCTGGCAAGTGGAACAGTGTATGGACGGCCTTTACCTGAGGAAGGTTGCGGAGAAAATCGGCGATAACCTCGGCACTTCGGGTTGCGCGTTCCATCCGCAGCGCGAGCGTTTCCAGCGACCGTCCGAGCATCCAGCATGAGTGCGGGTCGAGCTGGGTTCCGATCGCACTGCGCAACGTCCGGATGGGCTTCAGGACCTGGCGCGATCCGATCGCGGCACCGGCGATCAGGTCGCTGTGGCCGCCGACGTATTTCGTTAGCGAATAGACCGAAATGTCGATTCCGTGCTGCAACGGTTTCTGATACACCGGTCCCAGCAACGTGTTGTCGCAGACCAGAATTGGCCTGATCCCCTGGGATTCGGCCAGGCGATCGGCCGCTGCGCCTATCAGGCCGAAGTCAACCAGCGTGTTGAGCGGATTTGACGGCGTCTCGATCATAATGATCGAGACTTTTCCGCGTGCCGCCGCCCGGTTGGCCGCGGCGGCGATTTCTTCGCTGTCGAGTCCGTTGATGAAGCCCTCAGAAGCAATGCCGAATGGCGATAACGTCCTGCCGAACAACGTTTCGGTGCCGCCATAAAGCGGCTGGCTGTGGAGAACACAATCGCCTGGCCTGGCGAAGGCGAGAATGGTCGTTGCGATCGCCGACATACCGGAGGAGAACACGAGGGCGGACTCGCCACCTTCGTAGACCGCCAGCCTGTCCTCGACGATCTCGCTGTTCGGATGGTTGAAGCGGGAGTAGATCAGGCCCTCGGAGCCGTCGGGCGGCGCGGCCTGACGCCCGGCCATATAGTCGAAGAAGTCACGCCCGTCCTCGGCGGTACGAAACACGAATGTTGATGTCAGGAAGACCGGCGGCTTGACGGAACCTTCCGATAATTGTGGGTCATAACCGTAACCCAGCATCAGCGTCTCGGGATGGAGCTGATGGTTTCCAAGCCGGTCGGTAAGCGGTCGTGGGCCGGTCATCCGCGACGTCCATGCTGGTTTGCAGTGGCTCTATACAACGCCTCGAGCAGACCTTGATAGCATTGATTGCATCCCCGGTACAGCACCGTACGGGACTGGCAATCGTTGCGCTGCCGCGCGGCCCTGGAACCTGCTAGTATCGCGCACCTGGGAAGCGCGATACATCGCGCCTTGTTTGAAGTGGCCGATTCACGCGGAAATCGTGATCGCTTCGCTAACCACGCTTCACCGCGATCGGACCACTCGGGCTAAGATAAAGTCCTAAACACGTCAGCACGATCGTGGCTTGCCCCGGTCCGCGCGGGCCTCAGGTACGGGATGCTCTCGATATCGAAATCAATGTCGTCCCCCGACACTCCAGAAAGGGCCATGACATCGACCGACGCCACGGTGCCGCCGGACATTTCGATCCAGCCAGCGTCGCGCCAGGCGCCAAGGTGTTTGTTCACGATCTCGCGGCTCATGCCGGCCATGATGCTCAGTTCCCCCTGCGAAATTCTCAGCGGCAGGCAGGTGCCCTCGGCCGTGCCGATTGAGGGCAGGCGCGTCAGGCGGAGGAGAGCCTTGGCGAGCCGCGCCGGGGCGGTCCTGGCGCGGCTGTCCACCAATTGTTCGGTCAGCCGCTGAAGCCGATCGTCGGTCAATCGTAGAATCGCCAGCAAACCCTCGGTGTTCTGATGGAATGCCTGGCGGAACCTCTGGGCTTCGATCAGCAGCAGCCGGCACGGCGAGAGGGCGGTCACGCTGGCATCATGTGTTCGGACGCGAAGTGCCAGCATCTCGTTGAGGCAATCTCCGGGCCGCGCGATGTCGATGAAGACCTCGCCCCCGTCGGCGAGCGATACCGAAAGCTTCACATAGCCGTCCAGCACCAGAACCACGCTGCTGGCGGGCTCGCCCTGGCGGCAAATAACGTCCTGACGTTTCTGGAAACGAAATTTCGAAGATTGCGCCAGCGCGCGGCGATCCTGATCCGACAGCGTGCCCAAGGCGGGGTGAGCCTTCATCAGCGCGAGCACAGCCGGATCAACCCCTGGTCCGGCCGCCGCCTGGGTCGGGATGCGATGAGGGATCGCGGCGATGGAATGGACCGTGATGTTACGGCTCAGGCCTGGGAATTCACTATGGCCGTCCGGAGTCAAATCCAGAACAGGCATGACGGGTTCCCTCTCAAGTACAGCGTCTCGGACGGGGATGGGATCACCGACGGCGCATCGGGTCAGCGTCTAAGGCGGCGTCAAAGGTTTATCCGTGGACGTCAAAAATGACCTTGCCGAGCCGCGAAGGTGGGCATCCTCGCGTGCTCGGCGGCAACGATAGTGCCGCGGCGCCGGCTGGCGCTGTGATGAAGATCACACTGCGAACACACGGAGGCTGTGACGCCGGAGGAGGCCGCGAAGCAGGCTGGTATCGCGCATCAGAGAAGCGCGATACGTCGCACTTTGCTTAAAGTGGCCGATTCACGCGGTTAATCGCGATCGCTTTGTGACTCACGCTTCACAGCGATCGGACACTAGCCTTCGCCAAATGCCTTCCGTAGCGTCGGCTTGTGCACCTTCCCGGTGGCATTACGCGGCAGCGCTTCGGTGAACACCACGGAATGAGGCAGTTTGTAGCGGGCCAGATTCCGCGCGCAATGGGCGACTACCTCATCTTCCGTCAGTTCCCGGCCCGCCCTGACGACAACAACCGCGCGGCCAACCTGGCCCCATCGAACGTCCGGGATACCGATGACCGCCGCTTCAGCGACCGCGTCGTGCTGGTAGAGGACATTTTCCACTTCCGCCGGATACACGTTCTCACCACCCGAAATGTACATGTCCTTCCACCGATCGACGATGAAATAGTAGCCCTCGTCATCGACCAGCGCGGCGTCGCCGGTGTGCAGCCAGCCGTCGGTGAAGGCGGCCGCCGTCGTCGCTGGCTGCTCCCAGTAGCCTTTGGTGATGTTCGGACCTTTGACCCACAACTCACCGATCGTGCCGGGCGGTGCGTCGATGCCGTCCTCGGCGACGACGCGCGTTGCCATGTTCAGCATGGGCTTGCCGGCCGAACCGGCTTTACGGACCGCATCTTCCTTGTCCAGGATCAGCACCAAGGGGCTGGTCTCGGTCATGCCGTAGCCCTGCTGCAGCAATGCGCCCCGCTCCTGCCAGGTTCGCAGGATCAGGTTCGGCGTCGGGGCGCCGCCGACGCCGGCAAACACCAGGCGGCCCACGTCGGTCTCCCGGAAACGCGGATGTTGCGCCATGAACTGGTAGTTTGCCGGCACGCCAAACAGGTGGGTGAGCCCTACGGCGGGGTCGCCGATCAACCGCAGCGCCTCGCCTGGATCGAAATTGCGCATGATCATCACCGTTCCGCCGGCCTGGAACGTAGGATAGGAAAACACGTTGAGTCCGCCGGTGTGAAACAGCGGCAGCAACCCCAGAAACACCGTCGAG
>DASYBP010000590.1:0-13709 GCA_036500715.1 Rhodopila sp. | reverse complement strand
GGGACCTGGCTGCAGAACACCGGCGCCGGCTGGCTGATGACGTCGCTGGCGCCGCAACCGATCATCGTCGCCATGGTGCAGGCGGCGACCATCATGCCGGTCTTTCTGCTGGCGCTGCCCGGCGGCGCGCTGGCCGACATCGTCGATCGCCGCGTGTTCCTGCTCGGCACGCAGATCTGGACGATCCTGGCCGCCACCCTGCTTGCCATCCTAACAATCCTGCATCTGATGACCGCCACATGGCTGCTGGTGCTGACCTTCGCGATCGGCATTGGCACTGCGCTCACTGCCCCAGCTTGGAGCGCGATCGTCCCCGAACTGGTCCCACGCGAGGACATGGTGCAGGCGATCGCCCTGAACGGCATCGGCTACAACCTGACGCGCGCAGTTGGTCCCGCTGTCGCCGGTTTCCTGATCCTCCTCGGCGGTTCCAGCCTGGCGTTCTCGATGTATGCAGTGTCCATCCTGGCGGTGATCAGCGCGCTGTTCGTCTGGCGGCGGGAGCGTCGGTTCACCGGCCTGCCGCGCGAGCACTTCATGTCGGCGATGCGGGCCGGCATGAGGTTCGTTCGCAATACCTCGGCGATCCAGGCGGCGATGATCCGCACCGCCGCCTATTCGATCCCTGCCTCAGCACCGTGGGCGCTGCTGCCGCTGTATGTGCGGCGCGATCTGATGCTGGGTCCTGGGATGTATGGCCTGATCCTCGGCATGATGGGGATTGGCGGTGTCACGTCGGGGATGCTGCTGCCAATCGTCCGCGGCAAGCTTTCGCGAGGCGGTACGGTCGTGGGATGCACCGCGCTCTCGTGCGCCGGAATGGCCGTGGTCGGTGTGTCCAATCACTGGATCCCGGCGGCACTGGGGATGCTGCTATTCGGGCTGGGGTGGACCTCGGCGTTCGCCACAATCCAGGCGGCGGCGCAGCTTGTATGCCCGCCCTGGGTTCGCGCCCGGGCGCTGTCGATCTACCAGCTTGCACAGAACGGCGCGCTCACCCTCGGCTCGATAGGCTGGGGCTGGCTGGGTGGGCAGATCGGCATCCCGCACACGTTCGTGGCCGCGACCGTCGTCGGCCTGATCCTGATGGTGATAGCTCGGTTCTTCGACATCGAGACGATCGTGCGGGCGCCGGCCGCGGTCGAAAAGCGGGATGCGCTGCTGCCCGAGGTGCCGGCGCCGGAACTCATGCCGCGGCTACGCAACACCCGCGGGCGCATCATGGAGATCGCCTACTACCGGGTCGAGGCTGCACAACGGATCGCCTTCCTGAAGCTGATGAACGAGCTTCGCCAGGTGCGAGGACGCGCGGGGGCCGTGCTCTGGCAGGTATACGAAGACGTTGCCCACCCCGAGGGCTGGGTCGAGGTCTGGCTGATGGAAAGCTGGACCGATCACCTGCGGGAGGCCATTCGCTTGTCCGAGGACGACAAGCGGTTGCTGGCCGCCGTTGCGGTGTTCCAGCGAGAGGCGGATCGGCCGTCCCGTTTTCTGGCGGTGGACCCCCAGGAATACCTGCATGCCCATGCATCAACCCCTGCGGGAGCCGCAAAACTGCCGATCGCCGGCGCTTCACCCGCTTGAGACTTGGCGATTGTTCGCCAATCCAAACGGAAAGCGATCATATATTTCAATTTCGATTGTCGGAAAGTGTGCGCTGATTGAATGAGCCACACGATAATGGCGAGACTCGTTCCACGAATCACAGCAGATTTGAAGACAACCCGCTACGGTGCGCTTCGTTCCAGTTTTACCGGGCCGTCAGCCCGGCAGTTTGAAAGAGGAATGAGGAAACTATGGCAGACGAACGTCGCTCCGGTAATCCGGGAAACTTTGCCGAGGATCGTGAAAAGGCGTCACGCGCCGGGCATGTTGGCGGGCAGCACAGCTCCGGAAATTTCGCCAACGACCGTGAGCGGGCCGCGGAAGCCGGCCGGAAGGGCGGCCAGGCGAGCCACGGCGGATCGAGCGAGCATAGTACAGAGAGCAAGCAATCCCACTCTGGCGGTGCGGAGCACAATCCGGGCAACTTTGCCGAGGATCGCGAGAAGGCCTCGGCGGCTGGGCGCAAGGGCGGGAAATCCTAGCACGGATCGACCTGAAAGGTGGTTGAGATGAACGATTCAGCGGACGGCATCACCAAACTGCACGAGGTTCGGGCCAGGTTCAGCAGCGCCGATCAGATGCAGGATGCGGTCAGCAAGTTGTCCATGTCCGGTTTTGATCGCGCTGACCTGAGCTTGCCTTCTCCTGACCTGATGCAGGGCAAGACAACGCCGGAAGCTGGTGCGAAACCGGCCTCCACCGAAGCGGATGCGCGGCAGGCTCGGACCCTCGGCGCCAGTACTGCGGCCGCGGCCGCGGCGATGGCGGCTGCTGGCATCACCGTGGCGACAGGCGGTGCCGCGGCACCCGCGGCTGCGGCGGCAGTCGTCGCCGGTGGCGCCGCGGGGGGATCGGTCTTCGCGGTCCACGGCGCCGCCGATCAGTCAGAGCAGGCGGATCGCGATCAGCGAGCCGCTACGGGCGACTTGGTGCTGACGGTCCGCGCCGTGACCGACGCGAAGCGATTAGAGGCCGAAGCGATTCTGCGCGGCGCCGGCGCCGCCGCAATCGAAACGATTCAATAAGGAGACTATATGGCCCATACCAAAGACTCGAACGATCTTCTGCTGTCTTTCATGCAGGACATCTACTATGCCGAGCGGCAGATCCTGAAAGCCCTGCCGAAGATGGCAAAAGCCGCCGAGAGCGAGCAGTTGAAAGAGGCTTTCACGCAGCATCGCGAAGAAACGCAAGGACAGGTCGATCGCCTGCAGCAGGCTTTTGAGGCGCTTGGCAAGCGTGCTCGGGGCGCGACCTGCGAGGCGGTCAACGGCCTGATCGAGGAAACCGAGGAGGTCATTGACCAGTTTCCCGAGGGCAGCGTCCGTGACGCCGGGTTGGCTGCCTGTGCTCAGGCCGTCGAGCACTACGAAATGGCCAGGTACGGCGCCTTGATTGCCTGGGCAAAGGCCGGCGGCCAGAAGGAGATTGTTTCGCTCCTGGAGGAGACGCTGGCCGAAGAAAAGAAGGCCGATGCCCTGCTGAACCAGTTGGCCAACAAGACGATCAACCAGCAAGCGTTCAAGCAGGCCGCATAGCCAAATAACATCGCCAGAGCATTTCCATCATGATCGGAAATGCTCTGGCCTCTGCTTCACGAGCAATTTCATCAGCCTGAGGTCGCTTCGCGATTCGAGTCTGGCTGGTATTGCTCTAGACTACACGGGCGCCGCGTGATCCTCGCGGATCATTGCGGCACCTTTTTCGGCGATCATGATTGTCGGCGCGTTGGTGTTCCCGGTTGTGAGCGTGGGCATGACCGACGCGTCGATTACCCGCAATGCTTGGATGCCATGGACGCGGAGCCGCGGGTCAACAACCGCGGCGGCGCCATCGCCCATGCGACAGGTGCCGACCGGATGGTAAATGGTTGTGCCGAAATGGCGCGCATAGTCGAGCAACCCGTCGTCTGTGGTCATGTTCGGCCCGGGCAAGGTTTCTTCAACGCTGTACTGAGCGATCGCCGGCGAAGCGAAAATCGCCCGCGTGAAGCGGATACCGGCAAGCAGGACGCGGCCGTCTGCCGGATCTGATAGATAGTTCGGAGTAATGACCGGCTTCTCGGCCGGGTCCGCGTTACGAGCCATAATCGTGCCGCGACTGTCCGGGCGAACCGGGCAGACCGCGACAGTCATGCCGTCCTCGCGTTCCAGCGCCAGGAACCTCGCGGCATCGTAACTCGCCGGCGTGAACAGGAGTTGGAGGTCAGGACTTGCCTTTTCCGGTGTCGACCGGCAGAAGACCTGTGCGGTAGTCACCCCGAAAGTCAACGCCCCGCGGCCTTCGAAAGCAAAGCGCATGGCCTCCCTTGCCAGGCGGATGCCGCGCGATAGTTTGTTTATCGAAATCGATCCTCTCACGCGATGCGAAATCCGAGCGACGTAGTGGTCCTGTAGATTGGACCCGACGCCGCGTAGGTCGTGCACCACTGGCACGCCGATGGATTGCAGATGTTCGGCCGGCCCGACGCCCGAAATCTGCAGCAGGTGCGGCGAGTTGATGGCGCCGCCGCACAGGATGACCTCCTTATACGCCCGTGCCTCTGTCATCGTGCCGCGCTGGCGGAATGCGACGCCCGTGCAGCGTTTGCCCTCGAACAGCAGGCTTGTCGCGAGAGCCTCGGTTTCCACCCGCAGGTTCGGGCGCGCCTTGGCTTCCTTGAGGAAAGTCTGTGCCGTAGACCCGCGCCACCGCCCCTTGCGCGTCATCTGCGAATACCCGACGCCTTCCTGCTGCCGTCCGTTCAGATCTTTGCTGAACCTGTATCCGGCCTGTTGTGCGCCTTCGATGAACTTGTGGGTGAGCGGCAAGATCGTTCGGTAGTCTTCGACTTTCAATGGGCCGCCGCTACCGCGATACTCCAGGTCAGTGGCTTGCTTGTAGTCTTCCGACTTGCGGAAGTAAGGGAGGACATCATCGAAAGTCCAGCCACGGCAGCCCATCTGCGCCCAGCCATCGAAGTCCGCGGGGTTGCCGCGGACGTAGAGCATCCCGTTGATCGAGCTTGATCCGCCCAGGGTTTTTCCGCGCGGCCAATGGATCTGGCGTGCTTCGGGACCCTCGGCACTGTAGTTCCAGTTGACGACGGGATGATACAGCAGCTTCAGGACGCCGGCCGGGATGTGGATCCACAGCAGTGAATCTTTTGGGCCGGCTTCCAGCAACACGACCTTCGCGCCCGTCTCGCTCAAGCGCGCGGCAACGACGCAACCGGCGGAACCGGCGCCGATGACGACGTAGTCTGCATCCATCGGTTCAGCTCCGGTTCAGCAACGGCAGTGCCTCGCCGGCGAAGAAGCGGCGCGGGTTATCGTGCAGAATGGAATGAATTTCGTGCTCGCTCAGGCCGCGCTCCTTCAGCATCGGAACGAAATCGGTGAACAGGTAGGTGTAGGGTGGCGGCCATTGTCCCGCGGCGCGCAGCGCGTCGATTCTGGCAAGCTCCTCCGCGCTGAGTTGGCGGGCGAATTTGCCCAACCATCCACAATGGCGGTCCTGGCTCATCATGATTTGTGCGCGGTAGCCGTTTCGTACCAGCCGCACTAGGTTGTCGGCCCTGACCTCGTCCGGTTGCAAGCGCAATATCCCGATCCGGTCGAAGCCGATGTACGATCCGCCGTCGACGACACGCTGATGATAGGCCGGGTCGGCATTGCCGCAGCAGTGGCCGATCAGGCACTGGTGCGCCGGCACGCCGCCATTGGCAAATGCCGCCTGTTGCTCTGGACCGGCCTGGCCGTCCTGCGTGTGGGTGATAATCGGGACACCTGTCGCCCGCTGCGCCACGCATGCCGCTTCCAGGAACTTGTGTTCCAGCGGGGTGATAGCGGGTGCGCCAGTCGCGACCTTGATAGCGCCGGCCTTGACCCCCGTCGTTCCGATCCCCTCGGTGATTTCCCGTATATACAGCGCGGCAATCTCTTCCACGATTCGCGCCCGCCAGTATACCGGCAGGCCCATCTCCTCGAAATAGAACCCGGTTGTGCAGACCACGTTCATTTCGGACTTTTCGGCAATCTCCCGCATCAGCGCCGCGTCGCGGCCGAGTTCGATCGGGCAGGGGTCGACAAAGCTTTGCACACCATGTTCGGCGCGCAACTGCGCCAGGCGCCGTACCGCCTCCTTGACGAAACCGGCGCGGTCAAAGTGTGCCGAGGGATCGAACTCCGCGCCGGGAAAGGCGATGAACAGGTGCTCGTGCATCAAGGTGCGCCCGAGTTGGTCGAGCGCGATCGGGCCGGTGACCGTTTGAACCTGCATGAATCGTTTCCCCTATTCGGTGCCGCTAACGGCTTGCCAAAGATGACTTTCATCGCCGCGAGGATCGTTCTCTATCCAGCATTCCTTGTCCAGACGCTGTCCGTCACCGGCCGCCCAGGCTCAATCTCCGTCGCTCAAATCGTCTAGATGCGCCGAAAATCCCTGAAAAAGCTGGCGAAATAAGGCAGGATGCGCGCGAACAGAGGATTCGGAAGAGCGATACGGATGATCAAACAACCCAAGAAATACCAGGACTTTCAGGACCCGCAGGCACAGCCTCGCTACACCGGCATCGCCTCTTTCTTCCGTACCCCCGTCAGTCAACAGACCGACAATGTGGATATTGGCATCATCGGCGTGCCGTTCGACGGCGGCGTTACCAACCGCTCGGGAACCCGGCACGGTCCGCGGTCTGTGCGCGATCAGTCCACCCTGCTGCGCCGGATCAACACCGTCACCCGGGTCACGCCATTTGCCACGGCGCGCGTGCGCGACCTTGGCGACTGCTGGATCGAGCAGCCGTATGAAATTCAGGGTGCCCTTGAGGAGATCGAGGCCTTCTATCGGACCGTCACCGCCGCCGGCATCGTGCCGCTGTCGGTCGGCGGTGACCATGCGATCAGCCTGCCAATCCTGCGCGCCGTAGCGGCGAAGGGCCGGGTGGGGATGATCCACATCGACGCCCATTGCGACACCGGCGACGACTATATGGGCTCACGTTTCCACCACGGCGCCCCATTTCGCAGAGCCGTCGAGGAAGGCCTGCTGGACCCTGAACGGGTGATTCAGATCGGCATTCGTGGCACCACCAACGATCCCGACCTGTGGGGCTTCAGTCAGCGCAGCGGGATGCGCGTACTACCGATGGAGGAGTTCGACGACAAGGGCTGGCGCTACGCGGCCGGGGAGGCGCGGCGTGTGGCAGGCAGTGGTCCTACCTATCTGAGCTTCGACATCGACAGCCTGGATCCCAGTGAGGCGCCGGGCACCGGCACCCCGGAGGCCGGAGGGATTACGGCGCTTCAGGCGCTGCGGCTGTTGCGGGAACTGCGCGGGATCGATTTTGTTGGCGGCGACGTTGTTGAGGTATCGCCGCCGTTCGACGTCGGCTCGCTCACCGCGTTCAATGGCGCTTCGGTTCTGTTCGAAATCCTTTGTCTGCTGACCGAAGCCTGGGAAGCACGCCAGACCCGGACATAGAGACCTGGCGCCCACCGTTTGTGGTGGTCAAAATCTGACCGCCAAGGGTCAGACTTCGTTCACTGGCAAGTTTCGTTCACTGGTAAGTTTCGTTCACTGGCAGGGCGGCGGCTGGCCGTTCGAACAACTGACGGTCGATCCCGGCGGAACAACGACGGTCGTGTTCTTCGGCGGCGGATTCTCATGGAAGCTGAGGCAGCCGCCGAGACCGAGCGGGATAAGGGCAACCAGCAGGATTCTGCGCATGCGTTGGATCCTTTCGGGATGACACCGCACCCAGATGGCCCCTGTCGTACGCTCCAAGAACAATACGCATCCTCAAAAAGCTGTGCAGGTACTGAACGTCCGCGCGAGACTGCCGTATCACGGCCCTCGGCTGTGACTGATCGCCGGTGGCGGCATGCTCGCAAGCAGTGCCGGGATGAAAACCAGGCTAGCCAGCAAGGTGCAGCCCAAACTGATCAGCAGCAATTTACCCATGCTGGCGGTTCCTGGATGGGCCGACAGCGCCAGCGACCCGAACGCCGTACCGGTGGTCAGGGCGGAGAAAAGGATCGCACGCGCCGTCGCGCTGCCCAACGGATGATGCTGGCCGGCGCGCCAGTTCATCACGAAATAGATGTTGAACGAGACGCCAACACCCAGCAGGAGCGGCAGTGCGATGATGTTGGCGAAGTTCAAAGGCAACGGCAGCAGTACGGCGATCAGCAAGGTCAGTAGCGCCGACATCAGCAGCGGCGCCATCACAAGCGCCGCATCCAGCACTGGGCGAAGCAGACTCAGCAGGATGACGGCGATGGCGATCACGGCGTAGATCGCCGCCTGCCGAAACGCGCCGACGATCGTGTCGGCAGTCGCAACGATCGTTACCGCCGAGCCGCCCGCCGCGGGGGCAACCGCCACCACCTGATCGACAAAGGTTCTCAGCCCCGCTGGCGTCTGAGCCTCAGGCTTAGGGTTGACCTGCACCCTGGATCGGCCATCGGGCAACCGCCAGTCGCGCGCAAAGTCGGTCGGGATCGAGGCGAGGGTCACTGGCTCCGCGGTCAAAGCCAGCCGCAGGCGAGCAAGCTGATCCGGCAGGAAGCGTGTCAGGGCCGCGTTGACCTTCATCAGCACCTCGTCCGACGCGGTCTGTACGCGGTGCAGATCGGCCGCGACCAGCCCCAGCGGGTGGTCTGGCGGCAGTTTGGCCAGGGCGGGATCGATCTGCGCCAGTGCGGACTTCGCGGCGAGCCGAATATCCTCTCCTGTCGCGGGTGCGGCGGATCCGTGCGGGGCAAGGGTAGGGGCCAGGATCGAGTTGGCGTCCGCAATCACCGCGAGTTTCTGTTGCTGATCCGCCGGGACAAAACTGTTGATGCTGATGACGCCGGACACGGTCGGCAAGGTTTCCAGTCTATCCCCGAGTGTCTTCGCCGCCGCGGCATCCGGCGTCAGCACATCGATCGTATAAGGGTTGGTCAGGGGATTGTTGATTAGGTCGCGCAGCGTGCGCATTGCCTCGGTGTTGGGGTTTTTGGTGTCGAGCGGGTCCGAATCGAACGCCAGACGGGGCGACAGCGCGACCGCCGCCACCGCCAGCACGCCGAACCCGGTCAGGATCGCCCGGCGCCGCCGCACGACGACGGGATCGATCCGGGCGGCGAATTTGAAGCCGACCTCGCGGGCCTCGCCGCGGGGACGAAATACCGTGATCGCGGCCGGCAAGAAAGCGAGGGTGCAGATAAAGGCGATGATCATCCCGGCGCCGGCGATCAGCCCAAGCTCCGCCACGCCGGAGAACGCAGTCGGCACGAACGCGAGAAAGCCGGCGGCTGTCGCCAGCGCGGCGATCAGGATCTGCACCCCGACGCGGCGCGCGGTCTCGGTCATCGCGGCGGCCGCGTGGCCGGTCCCGAAGCGGAATTCGCGGTAGCGCACCGAGAACTGGATGGCAAAGTCGACGGCGATGCCGACGAACAAGACGCCGAAGCCGACCGAGACCAGGTTGAGGGTGCCGACCGCTACCGCCGCGAACAGCACGGTAAGCATCAGACCGAGGACCAGGGTCATCAAAATCGGCAGGATCAGCCGCCAGGAATGCACCGCCAGAAACAGCCACAGCGTGATCAGCACCAAGCTGCCGATCAAACCCTTGACGGCGCCTTCGGCGACCGAGGCGAATTCCTCGTCAGCCAGGGCAATCTGACCGGTGATCCGGACACGGGCGTCGCCCGACTGGACAAACGGCAATCCGGCGATGACGTCGCGCATCGCCTGCGTCGCCGCCCCGCCCGGTTCCAGCGCACCGAAGTTCTGGTGCGGTTGCACGAGCACGAAACGATAAGGCCCGGCGCGCTCGCTCAGCCCGCCACCGAGCAGGGTCTCCCAGGAGAGCGGCCTTGGATGACCGTCCAACGCGTCGGCCATTGCCTGATGGAAGCCTTTGATCGGCACCAGATAAGGCGACAGATCCGAATCCGCCTTGGTAACACCCATGCCCAGTAGCGAAAGTGCCGAGAACAGCCCTCTCGCTGACGGATCGGCGACGAGCTGGCCCAGGAATGGCTGCGCGTCAATGGTCTGATCCATCAGCGTCGACAACTGCTTCAACTGTAGGAACAGCAGGCCTTCCTTCTGCAGGAACGGACTGGCGTCCGGTCGACGCACGGTCAGGAAGTTTGATTTGTCCGCGGACAACCGCGCCGCCAGCTC
Organism: Rhodopila sp.; assembly: GCA_036500715.1. Taxonomy (GTDB): domain Bacteria; phylum Pseudomonadota; class Alphaproteobacteria; order Acetobacterales; family Acetobacteraceae; genus Rhodopila. Next base: position 3,947 of record DASYBP010000590.1, on the reverse strand, counting down.
GCTGGCGGTGGCGTCGGCTTCCTCGGGGATTCGCGCATTGACGACAGCCACCAGAAGATCGCGGAATTGAGGAAATTCTCGGTTCATTTCCATTGCCTGCTGCCGCCAGGGTAGCGAAGGCTTGAACAACAGGTCGGTATCGGTACTTACGCCGAGCCGCACGGACGCCACCCAGGCGGCGAAGATGGCCAGCAGAATGCCCCCGAAAAGCACGGCCCAGGAATGACCGCGGCTGAAATCGACCAGACGGACGAGCAGGCGGATCAGCATGCTTGAAAAATGCCTAACGTGGTCAAGGCGGCACCTGATAGTCGCTCCGTTCAGGTGGGTCCACAGTTTTGACGATCAAACTTGGGCTTGAGCCGATGGCGGTGTCCCGCTATAGCCCCCGGCTCGCGCGGCCGGTCGGAATCGGTGGCGCCAACGGGAACCAGACCATGAAGCCAGGCATTCACCCCGAATACCACGAGATCAATATCGTCATGACCGACGGAACGCAGTTCAAAACGCGATCCTGCATGGGCAATGCAGGCGATACGCTGCGCCTGGACATCGACCCGAAATCGCACCCAGCCTGGACCGGCGTGCAGCGGTTGTTGGACACGGGCGGCCAGGTTGCCAAATTCAACAAGAAATTCGCGGGTCTTGGCATAAAGAAATAAGCGGCGGACGCAGGACGCCCGGCTGCCGCAGACACTTGAACCTGCGATATCCGTTGCCTAATTTCTACGTCATCGGGAATGCTCAGTGTGGGGTTCCCGAGACAAAGGATGGGTTGGCCCGTAAAGGGCGGCCCGAGACAACGACCTTGCTATCGTAGGAGGTTTTTTATGACGACTGTCGACTTTGCGCCGCTGTTCCGTACGGCCATCGGCTTTGACCGTTTGGCCCGCCTCGTGGACACGGCAACATCTGGGCAGGATGCGCAGTCCTACCCGCCGTACAATATCGAGAAAACCGGCGATGATACCTACCGTCTGACTATGGCGGTCGCGGGTTTCCGCCCTGAGGACCTTGATATCACAGTCAAGGACAACACGCTCGTCGTGGCGGGACGGGTGACCGGCGACGCCCCCAAAACGGAAGTACTTTACCGCGGAATCGCGGGGCGCGCGTTCGAGCGTCGTTTCGTGCTTGCCGACCATATCGTCGTTGACGGCGCGGACGTCCAGCATGGCCTGCTGCATGTCGGCCTGAAGCGGATCGTTCCGGAGGCGTTGAAGCCCCGCAAGATCGAGATCGGCACTGGTGCGCCGTCAGCAATCACCCAAGCGCCGGTGGCCAACGATTCGCAGACCGCGATCAACGCCGCGTAACCTTGCGGCCGTTGGGCCTGTCATTCGCGGGGGCCGACTCTTCGGCCCCCGCTTTTGCGTTCAGGAGCGCTTGAAGAAAGCATCCGCGGCGCTGCGGTGGCCCTGCTTGCGGCCGATATCCGCTTCGACGCGCGAGATTTCGGTTCTCAACTCCTCTATGTAAAGGCGAAGTTCCTCGATACCGAGGCTGTCGAGCGGCAGCGGCTCCAGGCGGCGGCGCTGCGTTTGCGGTGGGTCTTCTTCCAGAGCCATCTTGATCTCCCTTGCCTTTGCGTTGCCTGTCGCGTGGTGCCGCTGTCATGCGTGTCTGAACCAGCATAATACGACCGAAGGCGCTTGACCCACCTCCACGAGCTTGTCATATCCGGCCTCTGGCCGCGGCTACGATCTGTCAATTGCGCTGGCTGGCCCGGAAGGCCATATCGCAACCGACGTCGTCAGAACGAGAGACGTCCGCCGGCGACCCTGAAAGTGTGAAAAAGTCATGACCCTTCCATTGATGCCAAAGGCCACGGCCGTGTGGCTGATTGAGAAAACCGCCCTGACATTTACCCAGATCGCGGATTTCTGCGGCATGCATCCGCTGGAAGTGCAGGCCATAGCGGACGGAGAGGTCGCGCAGGGGATCGTTGGTTACGATCCGGTGGCCAATGCGCAGACCACATTGGAAAATATTCGCCAATGCGAAGCCGACCCCAACGCTCGGCTGAAGCTGATCGCGAACACCCTGCCGCTGCCCAAGCGGCTGCGAGGGTCGCGCTACACACCCGTGGCGAAGCGCAACGACCGGCCGGACGCGATCGCTTTCCTGCTGCGAAATTTCCCTCAGTTGTCAGAGGCGCAGGTCGGCAAACTGCTCGGCACCACCAAGGATACGATCCAAAAAGTGCGCGAGCGTACTCACTGGAACAGCGCCAACATCAAACCGCGCGACCCGGTCATCCTGGGGCTGTGCAGTCAGACCGATTTGAATGCCGCTGTCGCGCAGGCGAACGAGCGGCTGGAGCGGGAGGGGCGGACGGTTCCCGCACCGCCGCCGCCGGAGGCGGACGAGGCCGCCTGACGGCGCGACGGGGGTGAGCTGTGTCTGCTCAGCTAGCCTGGCTTCGTAACCGTTCCATCTCTTCCTTCAGACGCAGCTTCTCGATCTTAAGTCGCATGAGAGCCTCCGAATCGGGGCGCGGCCGCTGGTCCTCGTCGAAAATTCGCGTTTCGAGTGACGCATGCCGTTCCTTTAAGGCGTCGAGACGGGTATTCAGGCTCATGGACTGGGTACCTCCGTGTTTCACCGGTTGGCTGCCAGCGACCACCGCATGGCCGCGGCGGCGCATCGTAACGCATTTGACATCGGGATGACCAGATGTCACGACGTACGCGCAACAACGACGCAACTTTCTATCGTAGGTTGCAATCATGCTGAGCGATAGGGATTCGCTGCTACGGAAACTGCACGGGCTGCGTAGTGAGCACCGCGACCTCGATACGGTGATCGCGCGTTTGGCTGACCAGGGAGCGTCCGACCAACTGCACCTGCAGCGTCTGAAGAAGCGTAAGCTGATGCTGCGTGATGAGATCGCCTGGCTGGAAAGCCGGCTGATCCCGGACAGCATCGCTTGAGATGCTGGCACAGGCAGGACCGCCGACGCTGATCGGTCTGATCATGGGCAGCCAGTCGGACTGGTCGACCCTGTCGCATGCTGCCGACATTCTCACGCGCCTCGCGGTGCCGCACGAGGTGCGGATCGTATCGGCGCATCGGACGCCAGACCGCTTGCGTGAGTATGCGAATACGGCGCGGGATCGCGGACTGAAGGCGATCATCGCGGGGGCAGGGGGGGCGGCGCACCTGGCGGGGATGTGCGCTGCCTGGACACCTTTGCCGGTGCTGGGTGTTCCGATCGAAACCCGCGCTCTGAGGGGGATGGACAGCCTGCTGTCCATCGTCCAGATGCCGGCGGGCATCCCGGTCGGCACGTTGGCGATCGGACGTGCGGGCGCGGTGAACGCGGCGCTGCTCGCGGCGGCGATGCTGGCGACGCAAGACCAGGCGCTAGCCGACCGGCTTGATGCCTTGCGGGCCGAACAGACCGCCTCGGTCGCTGACGTTCCCCAACAGGTTCCTGCCAATTCGTCATGACGATGTCCCCACTGCCGCCCAATGCGACCATCGGGCTGGTCGGCGGCGGGCAGCTTGGACGAATGTCGGCGCTAGCGGCCGCGCGTCTTGGCTATCGCTGTCACATTCTCACGCGCGAGACCGATAGCCCAGCGGCGCAGGTCTCTCACGCCGTTACCATCAGCGACTACAGCGAACCCGGACCGCTGAAATCGTTCGCCGCGGCAGTGGACGTGATCAGTTTCGAATTCGAGAATGTCAGCGCCGAGGGTCTGGATCTGCTCGCCTCCCTGCGCCCCGTCCGGCCAGCGCCCGCGGTGCTGCGGATCAGCCAGGACCGGATCGACGAAAAGAATTTCCTTAGCGCCGCCCACGTCGCCACGGCTCCGTGGGCACCGGTGATGTCGCGGCAAGAACTGCACGCGGCGGTTGGGCGGCTGGGTTTGCCATCGGTTCTGAAGACGACGCGCCTCGGCTATGACGGCAAAGGTCAGGCCATGTTGCGGAGCATCGAC
>DASYBP010000589.1:0-12840 GCA_036500715.1 Rhodopila sp. | reverse complement strand
CGCCACCATCGCGCCATTCGCACACCTCGTGATCACCGATACGAACCCCGGCCAGACCGAGACCATCACGGTGAGGCTGTCGGCCGCGGCCAACGGCACGCTGAGCAACCTTGGAGGTGGCAGCTACAATGCCGCGACGGGAGTATATGCAGACGTCGGGACCGCCTTAACAGTCACCGCCGCACTGAACGCCCTGGTGTTCGTGCCCACACCGCATCAGACCGTCCCGCGCGGGACCATCGCGACGACCTTCACGATCAGCGCCACCGACACCGCCTTGCAAACCGCGACCGACAGCACAACCAGCGTCATCACCACCGCCACCGCCAGTCCGCCGACCATCAGCCATACAGCCGCGAGCCAGACGACCACCGACCGGGCAGCCATCAGCCCGTTCGCCAATGTCGTAGTCGGCGACGCAAATCTCGGCCAGACCGAAACCGTCACGGTAACCGTGCTCGCGGCGGCAAACGGTGTGCTGACCAACCTCGGTGGCGGCAACTATAACGCCGGGACCGGCGTGTTCAACGACGTCGGCACCGCCAGCGCGGTCACCGCGGTACTGAACGGCCTGCTGTTTACGCCCACGCCGCATCAGATCGCGCCCAGCGGGACGATCGCCACGACCTTCACCATCAGCGACACCGACACCGCGGCGCAAACCGTGACCGATAGCACAACCTCGGTCATCACCACGGCCGGCACCGTCTCACCGACAATGAGCGGCACCACGGCGGGTCAGCGGACAACCGATCAGAGCACCCTCGCACCGTTCGCTCATGTTGCGATTGCCGATGCCAACTTCGGCCAGACCGAAACCGTCACGGTAACCCTGTCCCAGCCGCTGAACGGCGCGCTGACGAACCTGGGCGGCGGCAGCTACAACGGCGCCACGGGGGTTTATTCGGATGTCGGCGCGGCCAGCGCGGTCACCGCGGCGCTGGACGGGTTAATCTTCGTTCCGACGCAAGGCGAGGTCGCGGGCGGCCAGACCGTGACGACCCAGTTGACCGTGCGTGCGACGGACACGGCGTTGGCCGGCTTAACCGACGCCAGGACATCGATTATCGCGACGGCGGTTACCGCGCCCGCCGGTGAGGTCATTCTGAGTGGCTCGACGTCGCAATACATCGTCGCCGAGGATAATGGGTCGCTTTATCTTCAAGGCACCATCAGAGGCGCAAACGGGACTTACATCCTCTCAGGCACCACCGTCATGGCGTTCACCGGTGGGGTCGGCCTGTTCGACCCCACCGGTACGGCAGAGGACGTCGCGCGCCTCTACCTGGCTGCGCTCGACCGCCCACCCGATCTGTCTGGGCTCGAAGGCTGGACCGCCCTCATCGACGGCTCGAATGTCCCGCTGTCTGCCGTCGCCACCGATTTTACCGCGTCGCCCGAATTCATTCAGGACTACGGCTCGCTGACAAACGCAGCCTACGTTCAGCGACTTTATCTGAACGTTCTGGGCCGGCAGCCGGACCCGGCCGGTCTTCAGGACTGGGTCGCCCAATTGGCAGCGGGCGCGACACGCGGCAGCGTGCTGCTTGGTTTCTCGCAAAGTGCTGAGTTTGAATCGGACAACGTGTCGACCACTGGCGATGTGAACAATGCGGAGGCGTACCGGCTATATACCGCCGCGCTTGATCGCACGCCCGACGCACCCGGCCTGGCTTACTGGTCTGGCCAACTGGCCGCGGGCGCATCGCCGACCGAAGTGGCACAGGATTTTGTCAACTCGCAGGAATTTCAAACGGACTATGCAGGAATGACTGATGGCGTTTTCGTTGCTTCGATGTATCAGAATGTCTTGCACCGTGCCGGGGATCCGGCGGGGCAGCAGGCCTGGACGACTTACCTGCAAGGTGGCGGCAGCATGGCGTCCGTCGTCGTCGGCTTTTCAGACAGCGTCGAGAACCGTGCCCAGACCGCCGCCGCCACTCATGCGAACTGGGTCTTTATCCCGTCCTAAACCCCGCAAGGCACCTCACACCTGGTCGAAGGGCAATCCGACATAGTTCTCCGCCAACGACCGAGCCGAGGCCGCTGACGTACGCACCAGGTCGAGGTCGGCGAAGTGGATCCGCCGCTCGAAGTCGGTCTCGTGCTCGTTCTGATGCAGCATTGTAGTCATATACCAGGAGAACCGTTCGGCCTTCCACACCCGGCGCAGACAGATGGCGCTGTAGCGTTCAAGCGAGTCCTTGTTGTTGTTCTTGTACATCGCGTCCAGTGCCCGAGACAGCATCAGCACATCGGCAACAGCCAGGTTCAGGCCCTTCGCGCCAGTTGGGGGGACGATGTGCGCGGCGTCGCCGGCAATGAACAGCCGGCCATACTGCATCGGTTCGCAAACGAACGAGCGCAGCGGGATGATGCCCTTCTGGATGATTGGACCCTCGATCAGCGACCAGCCGTCGACACCCAGACGCCCCTGCAATTGCGCCCAGATCCGCGCATCGGACCAGTTGGCGATGGCGTCGGCCGGATCGCATTGTATATACATGCGTTGTACGTCGGGCGACCGCGTGCTGAGCAGCGCGAAACCGTCCTGCTGATTGCTGTAGATCAGTTCGCTCCACGACAGCGGCGCCCTGGTCAAAATCCCAAGCCAGCCAAATGGGTAGATCTTCTGGTATTCCTTCCGATGGGTGGCAGGAATCGCCTGGCGGCCCGGCCCGTAGAACCCGTCGGCGCCGACGACGTAGTCGCACTGGATGGTCTCCAGAACGCCCGCTCCGTCCCGGCGGAAGTCGATCGCCGGATGATCGGTGTCGATGTCGCGGATTGTTGTCCCGCCGATACCGAAGATGATCTCACCGCCCTGTGCCAGCCGCCCGGCGATCAGGTCCTTCAGCACCTCGTGCTGTGGATAGACCGTCACGCCTTTACCATCGGTCAGCCCGTGAATATCGACATGGTGACGCTCGCGGTTCCACTGCAGCGTGATGCCATCGTGGAAATGCCCCTCCTTCAGCATCCGCTCGCCCAGGCCGAGTTCTCGCATTAGCTCGACCACCCAGTGTTCCAGCACGCCGGCGCGGACGGTTTCCTCGACGCTCTGCCGGCTGCGCAATTCGACGATGATGGCGCTGATCCCGAGGCGATGCAGCAGATGCGCCAGGAACAGACCGGCTGGCCCGGCCCCGATGATGCCAACCTGGGCTCTCACGTCCGAACCACGTCCATGGCACTCGCCGGGCTCAACGCATGATCCACACCCCTAACCGTCACCGTTTCTCCTGCAGGAATCGATCGACCAGCCGGTCCGCCTCGGTCCGATCCGCCCGCAACTGCACATTCTGCCGGTTGCGCGCGCCGGAGGTCAGGTAGAACCGCTCATACTGCTCGTTTCGGCTGGCAAGGGCACTGCCGGCAAAGTCCCAGCCCAAGCGGAATATCCGCGCTCGCTCCAACGCTGTGGTGTCGCCCGCGCCGCGCAGATACCGATCGATCAGCGGCCGCAGATACGGGTCCTCAAATGCCTCCGCCGCCGGCGTCGCCAGGACGTTGTGCGAACCGATCAGCCGGATGATCTCGTTCACCCGAGGGAACCAGTACGGCAACGATGTCCGCAACGCATCCATCGGCCGGCCATCCAGGAACCAGGCGCCGTTGCCGTGGTGATACGCGCCGTCTTCCGCCGCCCGAACGGCCGCGCGGGTCAGTTCCGCAAAACTCCAGATTTCGCCTAGCATCTGCAGGGTTACCGGGTCGGACGCGCCGATCGCCTCGGCCATGCGACAGGCGATGCCCCAGGCGAACTCCAGCTTGGTCCAAGCACGGATCATCGTCTGGTGCATGGCATTGGCCCGCCAGCTTGCCGACATGACGGTGTTGTAGACCTGCAGGTTGCCGTCGCAGAAAATGCGGTTCCGCGGCACCTCGACGTTATCGAAGATGACGAACGCGTCCTGCTCGTCGAAGCGGCCCGACAGCGGGTGGTCGAACCGGTCATCCGGCAGGGACACGCTGTCGCGGCAGATGAACTTCAGTCCGGGGGTGTCCATGCGAATACAGAACGACAACGCATGGCGCCGGCTGGCATCGGGCATCGGCTGGCTGGGATAGACCGCCAGCTCATCGGCAAACGGCGCCAACGTCGCCAGCACTCGCGCCCCCCGCACCAGAATCCCGTGCTCGGTTTTTTCCACCGTGTGCAGTTGTGTCTCGTCAAGTCCCGACGGCACATGACCCTTCGACTTGTCCGTCATCGCGTGGATCAGCGTGTGCGTCAGGCTGAGATCGTGACGGGCAAGCTGTTTCTGAAAGGCGACGAGGTTGGCCGCGCCCTCTTCGTTCCCGTTCGCCGCCCATTCGTCGCTGCGGCCGGCAAACCCCGCGTAGGTGACATTCATGTAGTCCGGCGTACGTCCCATCAGGCCGACGGAAAATTCGGCGACACGCCGCAGTGCCTTGTGGCGTCGCAGCAGATCCTCCTTCGACCGAGGGATCATGTGGCTGACGGCAATCAGTTCGCCGGTTTCCGGGTCCGGCATCAGGCAGTCGTCGGGATGCTGGTAATGCAGATCGAATACGGCGGCGATCGCTTCAGCTCCGCCACGCAACGCCGGGTGTTCAAGCGGATCGGTTATCCGCTGGCCCCCCAGCCAGACCTCGCGATTGTCGCGCAGGCCGCGGAGAAACTGTGCGCCGGTCCGAGCTGGCATGGCGGTTTCCTTGCTTTCCCTGGTCGTCGCCGGCGTTGCGGCGGATGACGGAGCGGAGGGAAGCATCACCCAACCTATCCTGTCCAGCCGGGACGCACGCCGTCGTGACTGCTCAACCGGCGGAAAAACCGGCAGGTTTTGCCGCGGCCGGGCGCTGCAGCCCTCCGGCGGGGGCACCACGGGGAGAATTTCGATGCGCGAAGACGACCTGCGGGAATCGCAGAACATCGAGGACCGGCGTGGCATGGGTGGCGGCCTTGGCGGTGGCGGCTTCCGCGTCGGCGGTGGCGGCTTGGGCATTGGCACGATCGTGGTGCTGGGATTGATCGGCTGGGCGCTGGGCATCAACCCGGCCGTCCTGATCAACGGCGCCCAGATGGTGGCAGGCGGGGACACCGGCTATGTGAGCCGGCCGCCACAGCAGGCCGGCACGCCAAATGACCGGGCTGGGATCTTCGTGGCGAGGATACTGGGCGAGACTGAAGACGTCTGGTCCGAGGTGCTGCCCGCGCAGGCCAACCGTGCCTACGACAAGCCGAGGCTGGTGTTGTATTCCGGGACGACCGCGTCAGCCTGCGGCACCGCGCAAGCGGCGACGGGTCCGTTTTACTGCCCCAACGACCGCAAGGTCTACCTGGACACCGCGTTTTTTCACGACATGAAACTCCGGTTCGGCGGTGGCGGGGACTTCGCCTATGCCTACGTGATCGCGCACGAGATCGGGCACCACGTGCAAAATTTGCTGGGTCTGCTGCCCAGGGCGCAGGCTATGCAGCGCAACGCGAGCGATCGGGCGACGGCCAATGCGATCTCGGTTCGCACCGAGCTGATGGCTGATTGCTTTGCCGGCGTCTGGGCGAACAAGATGAACCAACGCCACGCCAATATTGACAGTAGCGATGTGCAGCAAGCTGTGGCGGCCGCGACCGCCATCGGTGACGATCGGCTGCAGCGCGAAAGCCGCGGCGTGGCCGTGCCGGACAGTTTCACCCACGGCTCCTCGGCCCAACGCGTGCGTTGGCTGACGACGGGTCTGAAAAGCGGCAGCATAAAAGCCTGTGATACGTTTTCGGGTTCGGAGCTTTGAAGGGCGGCGCTCAACGGCTGATTTCCGAAATCGAGGCAATTCCCGGAGCGGCCGATGGCCCGTGAGCGAATACCGCCACGGGCTTCCATCAACGAGAGCCTCAGAAACAATGCGCTGACGGCGTTTCTGGCATCGGAATCGCTGATCCTGTTTGTTGCGGCTCCGCTGTCGGCGATCGGTGTCAAGGCGCCGCTGCTGCTGGCGGGACTGTTGTCGACGACGCTGCTTCTCGCAATCGTGATCATTTCGAGCAGCACCGGCGCCAGGATTCTTACGTCTATTGCAACGATTCTCGCGGTGGCGGGCATTGGATTTCGCATTGATCAGCCTTCGCTGATTACGGTCTGGCTCGGTCACCTGGCGTTTTTCGCCGCCCTGCTGGGGATTTCAACGGTGATCTTTCAGGCGGTGTTCGCGCCAGGTCGCATTACGCATCATCGTATTGCGGGTGCCGTCGTTCTCTATCTCAATCTCGCTCTGGCGTTTACTTCGATCTACCGGCTAATTCAGGAGCTGCGACCGGGTGCCTTCGCGGGGGCCTCCGCGCAGGAGCCTGAGGTGGTGGCCGTCAGCAACCTGCTGTACTTCAGTTTCACGACACTGACTTCCACCGGGTTTGGCGAAATATTGCCGATCGACCCGTTCGCGCGCAGCATGGCCAACCTGGAATCCGTCCTCGGACAGTTGTATCTGGCGATTTTGCTGGCTCGGCTGGTGACAATGCATGTCGAAGCGCAGCGGAAGTAGCATGGCTTGGGGAACAATTCTCCACCATCTTGATCTCGCTGGAACACTAAATTAAGGTCCATCCAGAATTGGGCGGTACGGAACCGCGGCATCGGGGGGATCTCATGCGAGGCCGACGGGCATTTCTCGCCATCGTTTCCTGTACTCTTGGTCTGTTGTTGTTCGGAGCGGATCGGGCGGGCTTCGCGCAGACCGCAAGTCCGGAGCCGGCGTGGCCGCACGCGCTGTCGGTCAATGGCGCAAATGTCGTGGTCTATCAGCCGCAGGCGATCGAGTGGCCGAATCATGAGACCCTGACAACACGCGAGGCCATCGCCATCACCTTACCTGGCGAACCGAAACCCGTACTCGGCACCACGGAAATTTCGTTCTCGACCCAAGCCGACGCGCTGACCGGGGACGTCATATTGTCGAATCCGCAGCTCTTAGCCTCGCATTTTCCGTCGCTGGAGACCGAACGGTCGGCCCGGCTCGAGCAGCAGATCAAGACCGCGCTGCCGGACATTCAGCTCCGGCCGGTTGCTTTGCAAAGCGTCATCCTGAGTCTGAAGGAGCGTGCCCAACCCGAGAACGCGGCGCTCAACAACGATCCTCCGGCGATCTTCTACAGCGCGAAACCCGCCTCGCTGGTGGTGCTGGACGGCGAGCCCGTGCTGGCTCCTGTCGGCGCAACCGGGCTGTCTTCGGTGGTCAATACCAACTGGGATCTGTTTAGCGACGGGCAGGGCTGGTATCTGCTGAACAACGGAACGTGGATGATGGCGCCCGCCTACACCGGGCCATACCAGCCGGTCTCTCGGCTGCCGCAGGCGTTTGCAGCAATCCCGGCTGATGCGAACTTCGCCGCGGTGCGTAAGGCGATACCGCCGAAGCCCACGCGGTCCGGGGCGCCAGTGGTATTCGTCAGTACCAAGCCGGCGGACATCATTGTCACCAACGGGCCACCGCAGTTCGCGCCGGTAAAGGGAACCGGGCTGCAGTCGGTGAAAAATACCAACAGCGTGCTGTTCTTCGAACCGTCGAGCGGCCGGTTCTTCTTGCTGGTATCCGGCCGATGGTTCTCGGCGCATGGCTTCGACGGGCCGTGGACGTTCGCGAGCAATGATCTGCCGCCTGATTTCGCGCTGATCCCGCCGGAGGACCCGCAGGCGAAGGTGCTGCCCTCGGTTCCTGGCACGAGCCAGGCGCAACTGGCTCTGCTGCAGGCACAGGTGCCGCAGCAGGCGACCCTGAAGAAAGACGCCGCCAAACTGCATGTGGTGTATGCGGGGGCGCCTCAGTTCAAGCCGATCCGCGGTACGCCGATGACCTATGCGGTGAACACATCGTTTCAGGTGATCGAAACCGGCGGCAAATTCTTCGTGTGTTATCAGGGCGCGTGGTTTGAAGGACCATCGCCGACCGGACCGTGGGTTTTGGCGGTGAGTGTGCCACACGCGATCTACACCATCCCGCCAACCAGCCCGATGTACAATGTAACCTATGTCAAGGTTTACGGCGCGACGCCGGCGACAGTCACGTACGGCTACACGTCCGGGTACATGATGGGGTTCGTCACAGCGGGTGTTCTGGTCTATGGCACAGGTTACTACTACCCGCCCGTCGTGATTCCAGGACCGGTGCCGGTGTATTATCCCTATCCGTATTCCTATGTCGGCAATGTCGCGTACAACCCCACCACCGGCGCCTGGGCGCAGGGCGGGGCGGTCTACGGGCCCTATGGCGGGGTCGCCAAGGGCGGGACGACCTATAATCCGGCGACCGGAGCCTATGGCGCCGGCGGGGCGATCTATGGTCCGAATGGCGGGGCGGGGGCATTTTCCTATTACAATCCCTCGACCGGCGGTTATGCGCATGGCAGCGCGTCGTGGTCGAACGGCAGCGGGTCCGCCAATGCGAGTTATTACAATCCACGCACCGGCGTGACCGGAACCACCAACCAGAACGCCAATCCCTACGAGCGATGGGGATCCAGCACGTTCGCCGGCCCCAATCAGACAGTGAACACGGCAAGCGGCAGCAACAGCCGGGGATCCGCCGGCGGATTTCAGTCGTCCACCGGTGCGGCGGGCGCTGGCTACGCCGGTGTCAATGGCAATCGCGGCGGCGCGGTGAAGACCCAGAACGGCGATGTTTACGCCGGGCACGATGGCAATGCGTATCAGCACACGTCCTCAGGCTGGTCGAAGTGGAATAATGGCGGCTGGCAGCCGGTGAACCCGCCGGCGAACACGAGTGGCGTGGGCGGGTCCCAAACCAGCCAGGCGACGGCGAGCCAGCGTTCGCAACGCTCGACCTCAGGACAAGGGTCCGCGCGCCCGACCATGGAAAACTCGTCCTATCAGCAATTGGAGCAGGATCGGCAGGCGCGATCGAGCGGGTCCGGACGGTTTGGCAGCGGCGGGGGTTTTGGCGGCGGCCGGTTTGGCGGCGGAGGTGGTGGTCGGTTCCGGCGCTGATGTCCGGGGTCGGATGTTCGCCGTGCCTGGATCGGCTGCGTCACAACCCCGAACCGATAAGCGCCACGAGCCAAGCATTGCGTTGCCGGCCACGATTCACACGGGCGCGCGGTTCGCAGCGTCGCGGACTTGCGGAACCGCCGCACACGGCAGTTCTAGATTTGGGGGAAGTAGCATGAGCCATCCATGGTCGACGTCAGCAGCGGGCGTTCTGTTCGGAATCGTTCTGTTCCAGCTAACGGGTGGTGCCATCGCGCAGCAGCCCAGCCAGGGGCAGGCCAATGCCATCCGTCAATCCTGCCGATCGGACTATCAGTCCTATTGTTCCAGCGTGCCAGCGGGCGGCAGTGCGTCGTTGCAGTGCCTGCAGAGCCACATGAGCGAATTGTCCGGCGCCTGCCAGACCGCTGTCAGCGGTGCAACCGGTGGCACGGCGAGCCGCCCGCCGCCGACCGGTGCAGAGGCCATGCCGCCGCCCGGCGCGCCGCCGATGTCGCCGCGCGAGAAGATGGCGATGATGCGCCGAGCCTGTGGCGGCGACTTTCGTGCTTATTGCCGTGGCGTGCCGCTGGGCGGCGGCGAGGGCATGAGATGTCTCGCAGAAAACCAATCGAGGCTGTCATCGGCCTGTCAAAGCGTGCTGGCGGAAGCGCGCGGGACACGTTGATCGCTACCAATTTATTAGGGGATCGTTACGTAAATGAAGATCGCAGCCCGGCTGGCGCCGCTGGCATTGATCGCGGGTTTGGCGGCCTGCAGCCACGCCCATGTGCAGACGACGGAGTCCTACCTTGGACCGCCGATGCCGCGACCGGATCGCGTTCTGGTCTCGTATTTTTCCATTACGCCGGACCAGGTGCGGCTCGATCAAGGCATTGGCGCGCGGCTGACGCGTGTTGCTGACGATCAGCCGTTGAACGCACAGGAACTGAAGGCGGCGCAGGAGACACAGGCAGCCCTGGCCGATCAGCTTGTCGACCGTTTACGAAAGTACGGGCTGCCGGCGGAAATCGCGACGAGCACCGCCCGAAGTGCGAATGGCCTACTGGTTCAGGGCCAGATCGTGGGGATTGATCAGGGCAACCGAACCCGGCGGCTGTTGATCGGGTTGGGCGCGGGGAAGAGCAAAATTACCGCGGACGCACAGATCTACCGTCTGACCGACGTGGCGCCGCCTCGCTTCGTGACGGCGTTCGAAGGAACCGCCGACAGCGGTCACATGCCGGGCGCGGTGGAGACGATGGGCGCCGGCGCGGCAGCGCAAAGGGCCGGGACTTCGGCGGCGCTGACGGGGGCAACGCACGCCGGAAGCGAAATGCGCCACACCGGCGACACGGCGGAAGCCGGGAACCTGGCGGACGAGATTGCCACGCGGGTCGGTCAGCTCGCGGTCGCGCAGGGGTGGATTCCGCAGTCCGCGCTGCGGTGATGCGCCGGCGGGAAGCGGGGTTGCCGCGGTTTGCCGCGCTGCCTAACCTAATGATGTGGACTGCGGCCATCGCCCGGCAAATCATTGCTGATAGGGTCATCGAACACCGAATTCAAACACCATTCGAACCAGATGTGACAGCGAACGGGCTTGGGTCTTCTCCATAATATGGGCGCGGCGATGCTCGATCGTTCGCAAGCTGATATCCAGCGTCGCTGCGATGACCTTGTTGGGGTGTCCTTCGGCAAGGAGTGAGAGAATTTCCGTCTCACGGGACGTTAGTGTCCGTAAGCGACTCTTTACGTCCGTCGCCAAAACCTTGCGCTGGTAAAGGGCAGTGGCGCGTTGTGACGCGTCTCGAATGCTGTCCAACAGAACCGCCGGATCAAACGGCTTTTCAACAAAATCTGCTGCCCCCGCCTTGAGTGCCGCTACGGCCATCGGGACATCACCGTGCCCGGTGATCATCACAACGGTTGGTGCGTCTCCGAGCGACATCAAGTGACGGTGAAGCGATAGACCATCCATGCCGGGCAAGCGCACGTCCGTCAGGAGACAATACGGGCCCATCCGATCCGCGTCCGCCAGAAAGTCCTCCGCGCTTGCAAAGCAGCGAACGCAAAAGCCCGCACTCTGCAGCAGCAGCAGGGCATCCCGCATCGCCGCGTCGTCCTCCACGATACAAATTAAGGGATTGTCACCCAAGGACTCTTGCCCGCTCGTGCGGTAAACGGATCACGAACCGGGCGCCCACCGCGGCGTCGGGGTGCAACCAGAGGCGGCCCCCGTGTCCTTCGACAAGTTCGCGGCTGAGCCAGAGCCCAAGCCCCATGCCTCGACACTTGCTTGTCTCGAACGGCTCAAACAAGCGTTTGGCGACCTCGGGCGAAACGCCCGGCCCATTGTCTTCAACGATAACCACCACCTCGTCAGCAATGTTACGTAGTCTAATACGCACGTGCTTCTCCGCGCAGTCCTGCTCGGCTGTGGCATCAATCGCGTTGCGGATGAGATTGACCAGCACCTGCTCGATCTGAATCTGATCGACCGTCACCGGTAACGTCGAAGGCGCCTAGAGCTCGATTCTGACTCCGCGCCGACGCGCGTTGTCCGTCAACGCTGTGACGACCCCCTGCGTCACGGCAGCGAGATCAACGAAGGATAGGCGTCTGTGGCCGTTGGACAGGAAGTCACGCAGCCGGTCGACGAGCACGCCGGCGCGAAGGACTTCAGCCTCTGCTTTCGCCATGGTTTCAGCCAAAACCGTCTGATCCACCGAATCCCACCGCAACAATTGTCGACAGGCATGGGTGTAGGTGGCAATCGTGGCAAGAGGTTGGCTGATCTGGTGCACCACTGCCATGCCAAGGGCTCCGGCTGTCGTGAGCCGCGTCATGCGCTCAAGCTCGGCCTGCTGCTGGCGCAAGCCATCCTCGGCGTGCCGACGCTCGGTGACAACCGCGCCGACAAGCAATCCGGTGCCGGAAATGGTCAGCGACAGGAGTTGGAAGGCGAAGAACTCCACCGCCGAGTGACCAATCAGGCTGGTCGTGACTATCAGTCCCAGCTGCGCGACAAAAACGGCAACCGCACTCCATGGCAGACCATGGCGAACCGCAATCCAGACGACCGGGAGCAGAAGAAGGTAGAAGAGATGCGCGTTTGCGGATCCGGCCGGTCCGAAGACGAGATACAGCGCCAGCGCTAAGCCCGCTAAGAAGACCGCAATATCGAAACAGCGCTGCGGCGGTGTGAGCTCGTGCCAGCGACGACGAACAGCCTGCGCATAAACCAGCCCAGGAAACAGGCCAACGATGCCGGTCAGATCGCCAATCCAGAAGTGAACGACCGCCGAAGCAAACTGCGCTATCGCGAGTACATGCATCAGCACAAACGTGGCTGAGACCAAACCGGCGATTACCAGCACACCCAGCATCGCCACAAGGAGGAAACAGGTGACGTTCGCCGTGTTCGCAGGTCCAAGGTCGAAGCGACAAAAGCGCCGTAGCGTTGCCGCAACCACGGTGTAGCCGAGCGCGATTACCGTATCCGATATGAACGTTGCCGCCATCCCACCGGGAAATCCGGCCACCAAGCCATCGGAAACGAAACTCACGACAATCAAGGCCGGTGCATAGCCGAGACCCCGGAGCATTAGCAGAGCCAAGCTGCACGCAGGGGGTGGGTTCCACAAGGTGAACCCGATGGGCGGCAGCACGTGGAAGAAGCTGATCCAATCGAGGGCCAAGTATGACCCTGCATACGCAGATAGGACGATGACGACGTTTCGGAAGCGGACGACGCCATCTGGTGTCATCGATCCGCGCGCCCACGTCATACCTTGGATCGTCATGTCGTTCCCATGCCTCCGACGATGCGATTGAAGCGCACATGATCTTTCTATTCCAGCGGCAAATTCGCGATGGGTACTGTTACCTATAGACACGT
>DASYBP010000588.1:0-5287 GCA_036500715.1 Rhodopila sp. | reverse complement strand
GCGGTGCCAAAAAAACGGCGGTGCTTGTGGCACCGCCGAAGTTTAGGGAGGAAACGTCCAAGAAAGCAGAGCGCCTCAGCGCGTCTGCAGGCGTAAGAATGGCGTTCGCAGGCGCAGCATGCAAGCCCTTTCTTGCTGCGGTGCAGCATTGTTGTCCCCGCATGTCTTACCTGTTGCAGATCCGCCACATCCGCCAGCACCACCCCGGCCTCTATTCGTTTTCTCCGACAAAATTGGCAAATGTTTTTGCCAATTCCGGTATCGCCGCGTCGAAGAACCGCTGGCCCTTTTCCGGCGTTGCAAGCCCTGGGTTCGACCCGATCCGTCCATCCGGAAATCGCCGTCGATAGTCCGCCGGACCGTGGAATCGGCCCGTCGGCGCGCGCGGCGGATCGAGTTGCGCTTGCTTGATCGTATGGGGCAGCGCGTACTGCGTCAGCGCCACCTCACTGGCCGTCGCGTGGCTGCCCTCATCCTCGCCGAACACCTCCTTGGCGAGTTCATGCATCACCTTGCCGTCCCACCAATTCGCCAGCCGGCAGCGCAATTCATCATCCCGGCGAAGACCCACCGCGCCCTCGAAGGCGGCATAGATTTCCGCAAAGGCCGCCTGCACGGTTGCCATGTTGCCGCCGTGTCCGTTGATGAAGAAGAACCGGCGAAACCCGTGACGCGCCAGCGACAGCACATAATCGTGGATGATCGCGATCAGCGTCGAAGGCCGCACCGTCATCGATCCGGCGAAACCCATATGGTGCACCGCGATGCCGACACCGATTGTCGGACCCACCAGAGCATTGGCCGCCTCGCCGACCCCGCGCGCGATGACCTCTGCACAGATCGCGTCGGTGCCGATCAACCCATTGGGGCCATGCTGCTCGGTCGAGCCGATGGGAATGATGATCGCATTGGACCGGCCCAGATAAGCCTCGACTTCCTGCCAGGTCTGATGTTGCAAGAGCATACGGCGTGATCCTCCTGAACGTCAGCGTAGCCCACCGGAGAGATTGACGATACCGCATCGCCACCCGCATTCTGCCCACAATCAGAATGCGGTGAGGGGATTGGAAATGGCTGTCATCGGCGATACCAAAAGCGAATACCGGGGCCTGATTTATCGAAACGATGCCGATTTGAAAACCTGGCTGGCCAGGCGCCCCACCGAGGCGGCGCTGGAGCCCGATCTGCCGATCATCGATCCGCACCATCACTTCTGGGACACGCCGCATCGCGGCACGTACTTCCTGCCCGACCTGCTGGCCGATATCGACGGCCGCCACAACATCGTCGCAACGGTTTTTCTGGAGTGCCAGGCGATGTACCGCAACGACGGCCCCGCCGAGATGGCGCCGGTCGGCGAGGTCGAATTCGTCAACGGCATCGCGGCGATGAGCGCGTCCGGCAACTACGGTCCGTGCCGCGTCGCCGCGGCGATCATCGGTTACGCCGACCTTCGTCTCGGCGCCCGGGTGCGAGACGTGCTGGAAGCCGAAATCGCCGCCGGCAACGGCCGCTTCCGTGGCATTCGCCAGGGCGTGGCCTGGGACGGCGCGGACTCCGTCGGCAAGTTCGCATCGCGCACGGTCCCGCCGCATCTGGTCCGCGACCCCACCTTCCGCGAAGGGTTCGCTCAGCTTGCCAGACTCGGTCTCAGCTTCGAGTCCTGGCAGTATCATCCGCAACTATCCGATGCGATCGATCTGGCGCGCGCGTTCCCCGAGACCACCATCATCCTCGACCATGTCGGCGGCGTTCTCGGTGTCGGACCGTACGCCGGGCGCCGTCAGGAAATCCTGGCGAGCTGGAGGAAAGACATCAACGAGTTCGCCAGATGCCCGAACGTCCATGTCAAACTGGGCGGTATGGGCATGACGTCGTTCGGCTTCGAGTTCGTCGACCGGGACGTACCGCCATCGTCACAGGATCTCGCAGACGCCTGGCGCCAGTATGTGGAGCCATGCATCGAAGCCTTTGGTGTCGACCGCTGCATGTTCGAAAGCAACTTCCCGCCGGACAAGCAGTCGGGCGGCTATACCGAATTGTGGAACGCGTTCAAGCGTATCACCTCCGGCGCCTCTGCGGCGGAAAAAACCGCCCTGTACAGCGGCACCGCGGCCCGTGTGTATCGAATTTCCGCGGCCTGAGCACGCCATAACCGGACCGGTCTTGACGCCGCCCCGCTTGCTGGCGGAAATGGTTCGCGGGCGAGACCATCCTTGTCGGCCGCCCGGGGGGCTGAGGACCAGCGGAATGACCACACGCACGCTCACCGCGCTGCTCGCGGCTCTGCTTGCCGGCTGCACCGTCGGGCCGGACTTCAAGACTCCCGCATCACCCGCTGTCAAGGGTTACACCGCGCAACCCGGACTGCCACGCACGGCACACGCGCCGGTCGCCGCCGGGGAAGCCCAGCAGTTCCAGCCTGGCGGCGACATCGCAGCCGACTGGTGGCATCTGTTCCACTCGAAGCCGCTGAACGATCTGGTCACGCAGGCGCTGGCGGCCAACCCAAACCTGCCCGCCGGCCAGGCCGCCCTGCGCCAGGCACTGGAGAATGTGGCGGCGCAGCGCGGCTCCTACTATCCCTCGGTGTCCGCGAGCCTCGACGCCAGTCGCAACCTGACGCCGCTTGCCACGCTCTCCCCGGCGACGGCCTCGGGCAATCCCTATTACAGCCTGATCACGCCGCAGTTGAGCGTCTCCTTCGTGCCGGATGTATTTGGCGCGAACCGGCGGGCCGTGGAGTCGCTGCAGGCGCAGGCCGACAACCAGCGTTTCGCCCTGGAGGCGACCTGGCTCACCCTCACTTCCAACGTCGTCGCCGGCGCGATCCAGGAAGCCTCCCTGCGTGGACAGATCGAGGCCACCGAGGAAACCATCCGCGTCGAGCGCGACCTGCTGAAGATCCTGAAGATGCAGCAGAAACTCGGGCAGGCGGCGGGGGCAGACGTCGCGACGCAGGAGGCGGCGCTGGCTCAGGCCGAGGCCAACCTGCCGCCGTTGCAGAAGCAGTTCACCCAGCAGCGCGACGCCCTGACCGCGCTGGCCGGCAAGTTCCCGAGTGAGGAGATCGAGCAGCGCTTCGATCTGACCGCGTTGCGGCTGCCGATCAAGTTGCCCGTCAGCTTGCCGTCGGACCTGGTGAGGCAGCGTCCCGATGTCCGGCAGGCGGAGGAGAATCTGCACACCGCCAGCGCCAACATCGGCCAGGCTGTCGCAGCGCGTCTGCCGCAATTCATCTTGAGCGCGCAGGTCGGCAACACGGCGCTCAGCACATCCAAGCTGTTCACACCGGGCACCGATTTCTGGACCCTGCAGGCCGGCGTGACCCAACCCCTGTTTCAGGGATTCGCCCTGTTGCACAAGCAGCGCGCTGCGCAGGCGGCATTTGATCAGGCGGCGGCGCAGTATCGCAGCACCGTGCTGACGGCGTTCCAGAACGTCGCCGACTCGATCCGGGCCTTGCAGGCCGATGCAAACGGCGTGCGCGCAGCAGCGGCATCCGAACGCGCCGCCGCCCGCACCCTGGATATCACCCGCCGGCAGCTACAGCTTGGTCAGATCGCCTATCTGTCCGTGCTCAACGCCCAGAATACCTATGCTCAGGCTCGGCTGGCTCTGGTACAGGCGCAGGCCACCCGCCTGGCCGACACCGCGGCGTTGTTCCAGGCGATGGGCGGCGGCTGGTGGCATCGCCGCGCGGACACTGCCGCAACCATCGCCGCGAAATAACCGCCCGTTAGATTTCGCGCGCAGCCGCCACGCCAACCCTGCGCGCATACCAGTCAGCCCTTTGGGCTGCCGGTATTACTTGATGCGGCCCATTTCGCGAAGCTTCTCCACGACATTTCCCATCAGGCCGGTATACGGCTTCGCGGTCGACAGATCGCAAATCTTGCCCAGAGAATCCCGCACCATCTCGATCGTGACCGGTTCGGCGGGATCGAACTGCGCCCCCTCGGTGACGAAATACTGCACGCGCGCATAGCCGCCGGCCGTGGCGGCGATGATTTCGCCGTTCTGGTCGCACTCCTCGCTGCATAGCCACGCCACCGCCGGGGACACCAGTTCCGGCTTCATCCAGGGTGCGATGTCCGGCGGCAACAGCGATTCGGTCATGCGCGTATAAGCCGAAGGGGAAATCGCGTTGCAGCGGATGTTGTACTTGCCACCTTCATGCCGCAGTACGTTGATCAATCCGACCACCGCCATCTTCGCCGCGCCGTAATTTGCTTGGCCGAAATTGCCCACCGTGCCGGAGCCCGACGTGGTGACGACGATCCGCCCGTATGACTGCTTGCGCATAACCGGCCACGCCGCCTTGATGCAGTAGGTCGTGCCGAAATGATGCACCTGGTTGACGAGCTCATAGTCCGCCATGTCCATGTTGTTGAACGCCTTGTCACGCAGGATCCCGGCGTTGCATACCAGGATGTCCAGCCGACCCCATGTATTGACCGCTGTATCGACGATGCTCTGTGCGGACGCCATCTCGGCGACCGAGGCGTAGCTCGCCACCGCCTGACCGCCGGCGTCCCTGATCTGTGCAACCACCTGGTCCGCGGCCGTATGCGCCCCACCCGTGCCGTCGACCGATGCACCGGGATCGTTCACCACCACCTTGGCGCCTCGGGATGCCAGCAGCAGCGCGTGCTGGCGTCCTAGCCCCGCGCCGGCCCCGGTGA
Organism: Rhodopila sp.; assembly: GCA_036500715.1. GTDB lineage: Bacteria > Pseudomonadota > Alphaproteobacteria > Acetobacterales > Acetobacteraceae > Rhodopila. The sequence continues at coordinate 602 of DASYBP010000588.1, read as the reverse complement.
CGACCGCGACCCTGTCATCAAAGCGAACATCCACGGCCTCATTCTCCCCGCATTACATTCCGCACGAACATTCCGCCGGCCGCGATCGCACGCCGCCCCGCCGCCAGCATCGGAAAATAGATGTGCCAGACATGGATCATTTCCGGCCAGATCTGCAAATCGACGAACACATCCGCCGCGCCGGCTTTTCTCGCGAGCGCAAGGGAATCGTCCAACAGCGTTTCGGCTGCACCAACCTGGATTAGCAGCGGCGGCAAGCCGGTCAGATCACCGTAGATCGGCGCGGCGTGCGGATGCCGCGGGTCGGCGTCGCCAAGATAGTACCCCGCCATCATCTCGATCGTCGCCTTTTGCACCGTCGGATCGGCCTCGGCCCGGTCGATGAACGACTGGCCCAGCGCCTCCATATCCACCCACGGCGAGATGCACCAGCCGCACCCCGGCAACGCCAATCCAGCCTCCCGGATCGCCAGCAGCGAGCCCACGACCAGCCCGCCGCCGGCGCTGTCGCCGGCCAAAGCGATGCGGTCCGGTTTGATGCCGCTCGCCAGCAGATAACGGTAGGCCGCGACGGTATCTTCCACCGGCGCTGGAAAGCGATG
>DASYBP010000587.1:0-18912 GCA_036500715.1 Rhodopila sp. | reverse complement strand
CTCAACCTGGCCGACCAACGGCCGGACCTGCTGACCGGCTTCAACTCGACGACCGGACAACCCGAGTCGTATGGCGCCTCCGGCGTGGACATCAACTGCGCGGTGATCGGCTTCACGAACGAGGCGCCGACGGTCAACCTCGCCGGCCCGGCCCCCAACTCGCAGTTCGAGCCTCGATAACCAGCCCAAAGTCAGTGCGCTGATCACCGGCACGGCGTCGCAGGCCACGGTGACCGCACTGACGCCGGTGCAGGCTTACCGGCTGGACAAAGCGGCCATTGCGGCGGTGTTGCGGTGTTCGCCCGGACTGGCCGCCAGCCTGGAGACGCAGGCCAGGCGGGGGCAGGCGTGGTTGCGCTGCGAGGCCGCCGCGCACGCGGGTGAGCAGATCGAGAAGCCGGACATGCTGCTGAACCGACTTCGGCAGTTTCTCCGCCGGCTCAATGTTTGAACCGGCAGCCGCCAGCGCTCACCCACCGCACCCCCTTCGCCGACCGCGAGGATCAGGCGGGTCTCGCTACTGGTCCCCACCACTGGCAGCAGCCTGTTTCTTCCTGGCAACATTCGCCAGCAGCTTGTCGCGCACGGTCGCCGGCAGCCCGTTCGGGTCGGCGGACAACCCGTAGATCAGCTCGTTATGCGCGTGCAGCAAATGATGCAGGCTGAACACATGCATCTGTGCGTTCCGTCGGCCCTGCACGTCCTGCACGTGGTTGACCGCCTGTTTGGTAGCCTTCAACGCAAATGACGGCTTTTGGGCGATCTTCTCGGCCAGCGCCAACGCCGCAGCGGAAAGCTGGTCGCTCGGCACGATGCGATTCACCATGCCGCATTCCTTGGCCTCCTGCGCCGACACCTCCTCGGCGGTGAACAGGAACTCCTTCGCCTTGCGGATGCCCAGTTCCCAGGGATGGTTGAAGAATTCGACGCCGCAGATGCCGAAATCGATCACCGGGTCCTTGAACGAGGCATCCTCACTGGCGATGATCAGGTCGCACACCCAGGCCAGCATCAGTCCGCCGGCGATGCACTTGCCTTGCACGGCGGCGATGGTCGGCTTCGAGAGGTTGCGCCAACGCTCGCACATTTCGAGATAGATTTCCATTTCGCGCCCGTAGCGGGCTTCCGCGCCCTTGGCGTCAAAGCCGGCCCAGGTACCGACGGTGCGAAAGTCCCGCCATGTTGTGCCGCTGTCGCCCGCCATGTCGTGCCCGGCGGAAAAGTTCCGCCCGTCGGCGGCGAGGATGACGACCTTGATGTCGTCGTCCTGGGCGGCACGATCGAACGCGGCGTTGAGCTCGTAGGTCATCGGCAGGCCTTGGGCATTGTGCGCTTCCGGACGAGCCATCACGATCCGGGCAATGTGGGGCGCTGGGGTTTCATAGCGCACCTGCGCGGGGCGTTCGGTCGCATCGTTCATTGTCGGGTCCTCCGTCGAATGCTTTTGCTTTATGCTGGCGCGGTTTCAGGGGGGGGCAGGTCGTTGCAATCGTAACCGACGTCATGGTTTTGCCGTCGAACAATCCCGGCGTGCCGATGCGCTAAGGTTAGGGCATCACCCCCGGCAAGACAAACAAGCAAGCGTCAGGCGCTGAACGGTTCGCGCCAGGGGGCTGGCTATTGCGGAAACAACCGAAAGGCGAGAACATCCTGGATCGCCACTGGCAGTCGCTGCCTCGGTTTATGGGAAAGAAGCAATGGTTACCTCGCAGGCGCTGGCGGACAGACCTGGGTCAGATACGACAGCGGATTTTGACGCGATCGTCATTGGTGCCGGCGTCTCCGGCCTCTACCAGCTGTACAAGCTGCGCGAACTCGGTCTGAAGACATTGGTGCTCGAGACTGGCACCAACGTTGGCGGTACCTGGTACTGGAACCGCTACCCAGGCGCGCGCTTCGATTCCGAGAGCTGGACTTACGGCTACTCGTTTTCCGCGGAGTTGTTGCAGGAATGGAATTGGGCCGAACACTTCGCATCGGCGCCGGAAACCGAACGCTATCTCAATTACGTCGCCGACAAGTTCGATCTGCGGCGCGATATCCAGTTTCGCAGCCGCGTCACCGCCGCGCACTATTGCGAGGAAACCCGAGGCTGGGACGTCGTGCTGGAGGACAGCAGGCGCTATCATGCGCGCTTCCTGATTACCGCGATCGGCGTCCTGTCGGCGCCGACCCTGCCGCGCATCGAGGGCATTGAGACGTTCAAGGGCCAGTCCTGCCACACCGCGCATTGGCCCAAGGATCCTGTGGCCCTCGAAGGCAAGCGTGTCGCGGTGATAGGCACTGGCGCGACCGCGGTGCAGACCATTCAGACCATCGCCAAGGACGTCGGCCACCTGACGGTATTCCAGCGCACCCCAAACTGGTGTGCGCCGTTGCATAATTCCCAGATCTCCGCCGAACAGATGCGCCAGATCCGGGACCGCTTTCCCGAGATCTTCGCGCGCTGCCACGAGACCCCTGGCTGCTTCATCCATAGCCCCGATCCGCGCTCTGCCCTGGAAGTGACGCCCGAGGAACGCGAGGCGTTCTTCGAGAAGCTGTATGGCGAGCCGGGGTTCGGCATCTGGCAAGGGAACTTCCGCGACATCCTGGTCGATCGCAAAGCCAATGCGCTGATCTCGGATTTTGTTGCGCGCAAGATTCGCCAGCGGGTGAAGGACCCGGCGGTGGCGGATAAACTGATCCCGAAGAACCATGGCTTCGGCACCCGCCGCCTGCCGCTGGAGACGCACTATTACGAGGTCTATAACCAGCCCAACGTGCGGCTGGTCGATATCAACGAAACGCCCATCGAGCGCATCAAGCCAGCCGGCATCAAAACGAGCGACGCCGAGTACGCGTTCGACCTAATTATCTACGCGACCGGGTTCGATGCGATCACCGGCGCGTTCGACCGTATTGATATCAGCGGCGTGGAGGGGCGCCGGCTGAAGGACGTGTGGAGCGCCGGTCCGCAAACCTATCTTGGCGTCCTGGTCGAAGGTTTTCCCAACATGCTGATGGCGATGGGCCCGCACGCCGGCCTCGGCAATTTTCCGCGGGCCGCCGAATACAATGTCGACTGGGTGACCGACCTCGTTCGTCACGCGTGCGACCGTGGCGTGACCCGGATCGAAGCGACACAGGCCGGGACGGATCGATGGACCGACCATGTCAAGGCCATGGGCCAAGGGCTGCTGGCCAACGAGGTGGATTCGTGGATGACCGGCATCAACCGCAACGTCGAAGGCAAGCAGACCCGCAGGATCATGCGTTACAGTGGTGGCTACCCGGCGTACCGTGAGCATTGTGATGGGGTGGCGGCGGACGGCTACCGCGAACTGGCGCTGGGTTAGTCAGGGCAGCCATCCCATAACGACGGCCAAAGGGATGTTGAGGGCGGATGCGGCCGCGTCGAACGGCAAATCGGCTTGTCCGCCATGACGCGGGAACGAAGGCGCAGTTCGTTTCCGTCACCTTAGGCTTGGTCGTCACGCGAAAATCCGAGGCAGCGCGCCACATTACGCAGACAGCTAGGTCTTGCGAGCCGCGACCGCCACGCCGTCGTTCGCTAGGTCGGCGGGTAGCGGTCGATCCCCAGGCAAAAGGCGTGTCGCAGCGCCACAGGACATCGAACCAGGCGTATGAGGGCTTTTCGGACTGAATAATAGCCAAAGTCCGCTTCGCGATACGCAGCGGACTTTGGCAGTAATCCGAGCGATATTACTGCTGTTTCTGTGCCGAGAACCCGACCGGTGCACCAGCGGTCTGCTGCTTGGTTGCGAACCCAACCGGTGCGCCTGCGGTCTGCTGCTTGGTTGCGGATCCGACCGGTGCGCCTGCGGTCTGCTGTTTTGACGCCGCTGAGCCGTAAGGCGTCGGCTTGAAGCCAGCAGGGGCCCCCTGGGTTTTTTGCTTCGTTATATCAGTGGCGGGATTAGCCGTATCCTTGGTCTGCGCCATAAGTTGTTTTGTTCCATCGGCAGGATTGGCGACATCCTTGGTCTGCGCGATGACCGGCGTGGCCAGCAATAGGCCGGCCGATAGCCCAATAACGGCGAGGCGTGTTTTACTGTTCATGGAGTGACGTCCTTCGTAGTGGGCAAGCGTGAACAATGTTCAGAGACGCAAAGTATATCGCAACTCGATGGCGATAGTCAAGCCGGATTAGACGGCAAGCATCCCGCGCGCCAGATCAAGCGGGCGCAGATCCCGTTGGCGGCCGACGCTGGAACGAGCGACGAAACGATCGCGCAGGCCGTCCAGGTCGGTGGTTCGACGGTCTACCGGACCAAGCGGCGCCCGCCGGCCGTGGCTTCCACCCATTCAACGGGCAGACCAAACGCGGTCGCCTCCTCTTCCACCCACTGGCGGGCCTTTTCCGGTGAGCAACAGATTCGCACGGCCGGCTCACGGTCAGCCACGGCCGCAGTACCGTCCGGCGCGGTTGCCACCCCGATGAAAGCAGCCCGAAACCTGCCCCCGTGCTGACGTTCGATCCACGCCCGCAGCCTGCCGCTGGATGTCATCGCCCCGAAACCTCTCCATGACGCAGTGCATCAAAATACCAGTGTTACAATCGATGTCGAGTGGTCTCGCGCAACCGCAACATTCACTATCAATTGGCGGACTCGGCGAGGCCTTAGCCACCCGCCCGGGCGCGATCCAAAATCAGTAGGCCAACGACCGCGATCAACAAGCCCGCGCCGAAGCCGACGCCTGCACCCAGGTAGCCGCCGCGGACATCGCCGAGGTAACTGCCCAGCCCGGCGCCGACGGCCAGCATCACAAAGGGGATCAGGCAACCAACAGCAAGCATGTTCGCGCAGACTCTCTTTCGTCAGCCAAGGCTATGCCATGGCCCGCTGGGCCAATCCAGGGGGCGAATGACGTCAAAGGTTCGGGTGTGCGGCGCGATAATCGTGATCCCGGAAGCAGACCCGCTTTCTCTTTCGCTAAGTCAGTGCGGCCGCCAACGCCTGCCGCAGCGCCGGCAGCAGATCATCGCCGAACCAGGGATTGCGTCGTTCCCACCCGCCGGTACGCCACGACGGGTGCGGCAGTGGGAAGATCGCCGGCCCCAGTTCCCGCCACCGCAACACCTGCTCCGTCATCGCGCCCTGTCCCAACCGATGCCGCAGCGCGTACGATCCGACCAGCAGCGTCAGCCGCACCTGCGGCATCAGCCGGGTAAAGCGGTCCAGCCACAGCGGGGCGCATTCCGGCCGGGGCGGGGCGTCGCCGCCGTTGGGCAGGCGGCCGGGATAGCACAACCCCATCGGCACGATGGCGATCCGGCTCCGGTCATAGAACAGATCCCGGTCGATCCGCAGCCACGCCCGCAGCCGGTCGCCCGAGGCGTCGTTGAACGGCAGGCCGGTCATGTGCACCTTCGTCCCCGGCGCCTGGCTAGTGATCAGCACACGGGCGGTAGCAGAAACGCGAAACACCGGCCGAGGCCCCAGCGGCAGCGCGGCTTCGCAACAGCGGCAGGCGAGCGCCTCGCCAGTCGCTGCCACAAGCGTATCCCCCGGCGATGCAGTCACCCCGCTTCCCTTCACCCTCCCACCTGTTTCTCTCCTACTCCTTTCTCCATGTAGACCCGCTCGAAGCCCTTCTCCGATCGCCGTTCGCGCTCGACGTACCCGCGCGCCGTGTAGATCGCGATGTTCCTTGCCATCAGCGCGTTGGTGTAGAGCAGCACCGCACTCCAGCCGCGCCGCACCGCCTCGGCCTCGGCGAAATCCAGCAGCATCCGCCCCAACCCCGAGCCCTGCCGATCCGGCCGCACCGCAATATTCTCCAGCAGAAAACAATCCGGCCCGTCCTCCAGCACCAGGACGCCGGCCAACCCGGCCGCTTCCTCCAGCACCCACACCTGACCGTCGGCGATCCGCGCCGCGTAATCGTCCAGCATCGGCGCCGGCGGCCGGCCAATCACCGCCACATAATGCTGGTATGCCGCCAGCACGACGTCGCGCACCGCATCCGCCTCGTCCGCACAGGCCGACCGGATCACCCTACCGCCTCGGCCCGATCCGCTTCCGCCGCAGCCTGCAGCCCCAGCGTCTGCGCCAGCCGCTCCAGCCGCCGGATCACGCTCTCCCCGGCGAACACGCCGCTATTCTCACGCAGCTGCAATACCAGCCGCGAGTCTTCGATCCGCAGCCGCGTGCCGGCCAGCAGGTCCTTGGTCCCCGCCGACAGCGTGTACGCCAGCCGCAGTGCAATCCCAAGCACCTCGGCCTGGCCGGCGGTCTCAGCATCAAGCAACAGCCGCGCCGGCCGCAGAAATACCGCATCCGGCTCCGCCTCGTAGCGCAGCGCCACCGCCAAGGCCAGAAACGCGCGCGACTGGTGATCCAGCCCGACCGCCGGTTGCCGCAACACCCGCAGGAAAGCCTGCTCCGCACGGAATTCCGGATGATCGTGGCTGCCGATATCCGACATCCAGCACACCGCCTCCCGCAGCCGCAGCAATGGTGGGGTTTCCCGAGGGAACAGCGACTGCGTCCAGGCCACCAGCGCCGGCGGCAGCAACGGATCGCGGCCCCGGCTCGCCGCCATTTCCCACGCCGCGCTCAACAGCGGATCCTGCTCCCTGATCTCGCGCGGCATCCGCCGCATGAACCAGCCCTCGCGCAAGCCGCTGGCACTGAACACCACGCGCCGCACGCCGGACACCCGCAGCAGGCGGCGCAACACCACGGCAGCGAACGGCAGATCGTCAATCCGCCGGCGCGGCGCCCCTGGCAGCCGCTCCAGCACCCGGCGCGGCGCCGTCGATATAAGCCCGGCCAGCTCCCGAGCCTCTTCACGCCCGATCGTGTAGTGATGCACCATCTGCAGCGGATAGTTGACCTGCGCCATGTGGATGCGCGCCAGGGCCCGCCAGGCGCCGCCGACCAGATAGAGATCCGACCCGGCGGCCCGGCCGAGCCACGGCACCGTCAGCAGATCCGCCTCGGCGACCGGCCGCGCCCGCACCGGGTCACCGCCGGAGCGCTCCGCCAGCCGGATCACCCCCAGCCGCAACGTCTGCGACGGGCCGCGCGCACCCGCGTCCAGCCGCACCACCTCCAGCGAGCCGCCGCCGATATCGGCCAGCACACCGTCCGCCGCGGGGATCCCGCACAGCATCCCCTCCGCCGAGTAAGCCGCCTCCTCCATCCCCGACAGAACATGGATCGGCACCCCCGGCATCGTCTCGCGCAGCGCGGCCACGAAAGCGGGCCCATTTGCCGCATCCCGCACCGCCGCGGTCGCCAGCACCTCGAACGGCTGGGCCTTCATGGCACGCGCCACGGCATGATACCGGCGCATCACGGTCATCGCCTGCACCATGCCATCCTCGTTGAGCAGGCCGGAAATCTGCATCCCGCGCCCCAGCCGCAGCACCGCCTTTTCATTGAAAATCGGCATCGGACTGCGGCTATGGCCCTCGAATACCACCAGCCGGACGGAATTGGACCCGAGGTCCACGACACCGCAGCGAGGCATCGCAGAGGGTGGAGCGAACGGCATTCGCTCAGTCCCGCATCAGTCTGTCCTGGCGCCGCGGCGGCGGCACCGGCGCGGCCACGGCTGGCCCGTGCAGGGCGGATCCGCGCCCGGACAAAGACGGGTTCGTCATGAAATAATCAAGCGCCGACATCGGCTTGCGACCCGGCGGGACACGTGTCCACGCACCGTCGGAATTGAGCTCCCACGATTGCAACGAGTCTTTCAGGTTGATCACCATGATCTGGTCCAGCACCTGGGCATGGACGGTCGGATTGTGAATCGGCACCAGCGTTTCGACCCGCCAGTCCATGTTGCGCTCCATCCAGTCGGCAGAGCTGATGAAGACACGCGCATGCCGGCTTGGCAGCGGGTGACCATTGCCGAAAACGTATATACGTCCGTGCTCCAGAAAGCGGCCGACAATCGATTTGATCCGGATATTCTCCGACAGCCCGGCCACCCCAGGCCGCAGGCAGCAGATGCCGCGGATCACCCCCATGACCTTCACGCCAGCCCCCGACGCCCGATACAGCGCCTCGATCAGCTCAACATCCGTCAGGCTGTTCATTTTCAGCCACATCGTCCCCGGCTTGCCCTCACGAGCAAAGGCGATCTCCTGATGAATCATTTCCAGCAGCTTCGTCCGCGTGGTCAGTGGACTGAACCCCAGTTCCTCCATGATCTCCGGCCGAGCGTAACCGGTCATGAAGTTGAACAACCTGGCGGAATCACGCGTCAGGGCTGGATCGGTGGTGAAGAAACTCAGATCCGTGTATATACGTGCCGTAATCGGATGGTAGTTTCCGGTACCGAAATGAGCATACGACCTGATCGCGCCGGCCTCCCGCCGTACTACCAGCGACAGTTTCGCATGAGTCTTCAGTCCGGTGAAGCCGTACACCACCTGAACGCCGGCCGCCTCCATCCGCCGCGCCAGGCGGATATTCGCCTCTTCATCGAAACGAGCGCGCAGCTCCACCATCGCGGTGACCGACTTCCCCGCTTCCGCCGCCTCGATCAGCGCGTTGACGATCGTGCTGTCGCGGCTGGTGCGGTACAGTGTCTGCTTGATCGCGATCACCGCCGGATCCTGCGCCGCCTGCCGCAGGAACTGGACCACCACGTCGAAACTCTCGTACGGGTGATGCACGATGATGTCCTTCGCTCGGATCGCCGCGAAGCAGTCGCCGCCGAAATCGCGAATCCGCTCCGGAAACCGCGGCGTATAGGGCGCGAACTGCAGATCGTGCCGATCCTCGACGATCATCTGCTTCATATCCGCCAGACCGAGCAGCCGCTGGTCGGCATGAATCTCGTCCGGCGCCGCATCCAGCTCGTCGATCACCAGCTCCCGCAGTTCAACTGGCATGCCGGCGGCGATTTCCACATGAATGGCCTGCCCGCGCCGCCGCCGCTTCAGCGCGGTCTCGTACGACCGCACCAGATCCTCGGCCTCTTCCTCGAACTCAACGTCGGTGTCGCGGATCACCCGGAACAGTCCGTGGCCGGTCAGCCGAAATCCCGGAAACACCCGGCCGAGGAACAGCACGACCAGATCGTCCAGCAGAATGAAACGGACCGGCCCGCCGGCCTCCGACGCCGGCAGCCGGACGAAGCGGTCCACCTGGCTGGGCAGCGGCAGCAGGCCCCGCATCCCCACACCATCGTCCTCGCGCACCAGGTGCAACGCCAGCACCAGCCCAAAATTGGAAATGAACGGGAACGGATGCGCAGGATCGACCGCGAGCGGCGTCACCACCGGAAACACCCGCTCCATGAACCATGCGTCCAGCCACGTCCTGTCCGCCTCGGTCAGCCCTTTGGGGCCGCACAGCACCACACCGGCGTCACGCAATAGCGCCAGAAGTTCGCCCAGGATGCGCTGCTGATCGGCCAGCAGCGACTCGGCGCGCAGCTTGATCTCCGCCAACTGCTGCGTCGCCGTGCGCCCGTCGGCGGAAACCAGCGTCGCGCCCGACTTCATCTGCCCGATCAGCGCCGCGACCCGAACCGAATAGAATTCGTCCAGGTTCGACGCACTGATCGACAGAAAGCGCAGCCGTTCCAGCAGCGGATGGCGCACGTTCTCCGCCTCTTCCAGCACCCGATGGTTGAAATCGAGCCACGACAGCTCCCGGTTGATGAACCGCTCAGACTTGGCGAACTCCACCGCCGTTTCGGCTGCCTGCTCCGGCCTGGCCTTCGCGACCCTCACCGCGGGGGGCTTCACCTCCGCGCTGCCCACGCGCTCCATCAGCTCCGCGGAATCGGCCTTTAACACCATCGCTACAGTCCCTTCGCGAGATAAGACGGCATCTTACAGAAAGCCGTGTCCGGGCGAAGAGGGGACACTGCCGGTGGGCGAAACTTCATCCGGCTCCGCAACCGCGAGATCCTCGAGCACCCGTGCCGCCAGCGCGCGCGTGATCGCCGTGCCAGAGGCCAGACTCTCGCGGTCCAGCCGAACAACCGCCTCGCGCAAAGCGGCGGCGGAGCGGGGCAGGCGCAGCAGCAGCCAGGCCTGGACCGCCTCGGTCACCGCCAACTGCCGATCGGCGAGCAGCCGCATCAGCAGCGCCGCCAGCAACTCGTCTTCCGGCTCACGTATCTCCACCGCGGTAATCGCGCGCAGCCGGCTGGACAGGTCAGGCAGACCGACGGGCCACCGCGACGGTGCGGCCCGCCCGGACAACAGCAGGCGCAGGCCACGATCGCGCGCGGTGTTCAGCAGATGCAACAGCAGCGTCTCGTCGCCGACCGCATCGGTGTCATCCACCGCCAGCAACCCGTCGGGCGGCACATCCGCCAGATCTGTCACTGCGGGACCTGACAGCAGCACCGCGCCTGAACGCTCCGCCCAGATATGCAGCAAATGCGACTTGCCGCATCCGGCCGGCCCAAACAGCGCCAGCCGCCCCTCCGGCCACCTCGCCGCCATCGGAGCCGCCTCCAGCCAGACCAACGCCTCGCGGTTCGATTCGGCCGCGACAAAATCGCGGGCATCGAAGTGCGGCTGGTGCCGGAACGGCAGCGGCAGTTGAAGAGGATCGTTCTGCATCAGGCCGAGGGCGGATCCAGGTAAAGCGGACTCGCCAGATAGCGCCGCAGCCAGAACCGCGCCAGCACCCCGATCGTCGCCGCGATCGGCACCGCCAGCATTACGCCCAGGAAACCAAACGCGGCACCGCCGGCGAACAGCGCGAAAATCACCCACACCGCCGGCAGTTCCACGCGATCGCCAAGGAAGCGTGGGTAGATCACATACCCCTCCAGGATCTGGCCGATGACCAGCACGCCGCCGACCACGGTCACCCCCCGCCAGTGCGGGAACTGCGCCAGCGCCAGCGCGATCGCGGTCACGCCGCCGGTGATGGAGCCGACATATGGAATGAACGACAGCAGCCCGGCCATCAGCCCGACGATCAGCCCCAGGTCCAACCCGGCAACCGTCAGGCTGGCCGCGTAATACAGCGCCAGCAGCAGGCAGCACAGCGCCTGACCTCGCACCCACGCCGACAGGATCCTGTCGACCTCCCGCGCCTGCGCGCGGATCACATCGCGGTAACGATACGGCAGCCACGAGTCGATCATAGCGACCACCCGCGGCCAGTCTCGCAGCAGGTAAAACCCCACCACCGGCGTGACCACCGCCAGCGACAGCAGGTTGAAGATCGCAAAGCCGCTGCCGATCAGCCCGGTGACCGTCGACAGCAGGATGCTCAGCATCGATCCCGCCTGGCCGCTGACCAAATCGCGCAATTTATCGTTGACCACGTCGGGGCCGAAATTCTCCTGCAGATGCGTCAGGACCTCCCGCGCCCAGCCCTGCATCAGCGTGGCATACTGCGGAATCCGGTTCACCAGCAGTCCGATCTGCACGATCACCAGCGGATACAGCAGCAGCGCGAACAGCAGCACCCCGGCGATCACACAGAGGATCATCAGCAGCGCCGCCATTCCGCGCGGCAGCCCCAGCCGCGTCAGGTGGGTGGTCGGCGGATCGAGCGCATAGGCCAGCACCGCCGCTGCGGCAAACGGCGCCAGCACCGAGGCAAACAACTGCAGCGCCAGCCAGAACGCCACCAGAAGCCCGATGATCAGCGCGAAGCGCTGCGCCCGCGTGGCACGGAAGCCGGGCGGCGGCGGCGGGGTTACGGGTTCCGACGGAATGATGAGCTGATCCTGGTCGGCGGCCGGCACCTCAATCCCCTCGGGCTGTATTCCACACATACGCCGCGCCCGACGCCAACGTGGTTACCGCCACGCACCAGGTCAGCACGGCGGCCAATCCCGGTACGCCCAGGCCGAAACCACCTTGCAGCAGGCTTACGCCAATCAATACGATCTGCAATACGGTATTCAGCTTCGACACATACAACGGTTGGATCGCCACCGCATGTCCTAAAACAGACAGCACCACGATCCCGCCGACAATCAGCAGATCGCGGAAAACCACCAGGATCGCCAGCCACGCCGGCAGCACGCCGACCGCCGCGAGGGTGATATACATCGTCACCAGCAGCGCCTTGTCAGCCACCGGATCCATCAGCGCGCCAATCGCATTGCCGCCGTACCGCCTGGCCAGCCACCCGTCCAGCGCATCGGACAGGCCGGCCACGACGAACAACACGAACGCCTCGCCGATCCGGTGCACCAGCACCAGCCAGAACGCCAGCGGCACCGCGCACAGCCGGGCAAACGTGATGATGTTGGCCAGGTTTACCAGTGACGCTGTCGTCGGCCGCTCGACCGGCGCCCCATCAGGCATGCGGAACGTCAGGCATGCGATATAGCCTCCATTGCGTTCCATGTGCCGCCCATGGTTTCTGTCCTCCGTCATCCATTCGCTGGTGCAAAACAAAGAGACTGGCGCAGCACAATGAGGTTGCCATGACGACGGCGGATCACCAAGGCCCGAACCACGCGCGCCCCGCCGAAGGCGGACTAGATCACGGTGCCGTAGGCGGACTGGATCACGCTGCCGCCGCCGGTCTGGACTACCGCAGCGCCGGTGTGGACATCGACGCGGGTGACACCCTGGTCGACCAGATCAGGCCGCTCGCCAGGGCGACAGCACGATCCGGCGTCATCGGCGGACTGGGTGGGTTCGGCGCATTGTTCGATTTGAAGGCCGCGGGCTTCACCGATCCGGTCCTGGTGTCGACCACCGACGGTGTCGGGACCAAATTGAAGATCGCCACGGAAACCGGCCTGCACGACACCGTGGGCGTCGACCTGGTCGCGATGTGCGTCAACGATCTGGTGGTGCAGGGCGCCGAGCCATTGTTTTTCCTGGATTATTTTGCCACCGGCCAACTTTCCGTCCCGCAGGCTCGGTCGGTCATCGCCGGCATCGCCGGCGGCTGTCACGAAGCCGGCTGCGCCCTGGTCGGCGGTGAGACCGCGGAAATGCCGGATATGTACGCCGAGGGTGACTATGATCTCGCCGGCTTCGCGGTCGGCGCGGTGGAGCGCGGCAACCTGCTGCCGCGAGCGATCGCCGCCGGGGACACCATCCTCGGCCTGGCGAGCTCGGGCATTCACTCCAACGGGTTTTCGCTGGTCCGCCGCATCGTGCAGAACAGCGGCCTGGCCTGGACCGACGCCGCGCCGTTCGCGCCGGACCAGGCGCTGGGAGCCGCCCTGATGACCGCCACCCGGATCTACGTGCGCGCCGTCCTCGCTCTGCACCGCGCCGGACTGCTGAAGGCGGCCGCGCACATCACCGGCGGCGGCCTGCCGGACAACCTGCCGCGGGTGCTGCCCAACGGCACCGCCGCGGCGCTAACCCCCACCTGGCCGGTCGCGCCGGTGTTCAGTTGGCTCGCCCGTGCCGGCAGGGTGGACCCGGCCGAAATGCTGCGCGTGTTCAACTGCGGCGTCGGCATGGCGCTGGTTGTCTCCGATCCCGATGCCGCCACGCGGATTTTGCAGGCAGAGGGCGAAACCGTGAGCCGGATCGGCGTGATCGAAGCGGCTGACGCCTTTGTCCAGGACCGGGACGGCAGCCACGCGCCCGCCTCGGTGCGCTTCGACCCACCCCCCGGCTGGCTGACTTGAGGCTGGCTGACGTGAAACGCCGCACCGCCATCCTGATCAGCGGCCGCGGCTCCAACATGCAGGCGCTGATCGCGGCGGCCCGCGACCCTGCATTTCCGGCCGAGGTCGCCCTGGTGCTGTCAAACCGCCCGGATGCGGTCGGCCTGGCAACCGCCCGCGCCGCCGGAATCCAGGCCGAGGCGATCGATCACCTTCCCTTCCGCGGTGACCGGACGGCCCATGAGGCAGCAATCGACGCCACGCTTCGCGCCGCTGACATCGAGGTCGTCTGCCTGGCCGGCTACCGACGCTTGCTGACGCCGTTCCTGGTCAACGCCTGGGCCGGCCGGATGCTGAACATCCACCCCAGTCTGCTGCCGTCGTTCCCCGGCCTGGACACCCACGCCCGCGCGCTGGCAGCCGGCGTGAAGCTGCACGGCTGCACCGTTCATTTGGTCACGCAGGAGATCGACGCCGGCCCGATCCTGGCCCAGGCGGCCGTGCCGGTGCTTCCTGGCGACACGGCGGACGATCTGGCGGCCCGCGTGCTGCGCCAGGAGCACGCCATCTACCCGGCGGCCCTGGCCGCCTTTATCGATGAATGCGGCGTCGCGTCACCCGATCCGGGCGCTCAGCTGGCCAATCCGCTGAGGTGGCGATGATCGATCAGGGTGATTGAGCGCTTATCGATGTCAGACACGACGCACCAGGTCTTTGCCGGCCGAGAAGCGGAAGATACCGGGCCCGGACCCCGGAATGGGCGCTGCGCGATGAGGCGGCGAGAATCGATCGCACCTGCCGGTTCAGGAACTTTGCCGAAGCCTTCGCGTTCGTGCAGCAGGCGGAGGCGCTGGCGGAGGCGCAACCATCCCGATGTCTCGTTCGGCTGGGGCGATGTAACGCTCTCATTGTGAACAAGGAAGATAAAGGGGCTGTACGAGAACGATTTCATCATCGCGGTCAAGCTTGACCGTATCGCGGCCAGTTCAAGCGCCTGATTGCCCAATTGCGGGGAGCAATGAGATGACAGTGGCGATCGTTGCGGAGCAGGGCACACACCTGCTGATCGCCGACGGCGAGCGGTTCGCTGTGATCGAGCGGCGTGACCAGCGGCTTTTCAACTGCCACGATGACCGGCGGGCCGGGATAGCGGTGACGGAACTCAGCGCTGTCGGGCAGATCCTGGACGATGGCGACTGGACCGACCGTGAGACGGCGGAAAAAACTTTCGGGGACATTGCCGCGCGGGGGACTGGCCTCGCTGAGCGGATGCGGTGACGGTTACCGCCATCTTCACCGCACCCATCTCACCGCACCCATCTCACCGCACCGGCCGATGCCGCTCGACTTCGACGCCGGCTGAATGGGCGTCGGCAAAAATGTCGAGTTTTTCGACCCGGATTCGAGCGGTCGCGACCCTCCCGTCCCGCAGGCAAGCCTCGGCGATACGTTCAGCCATGGTCTCGACCAGACGCGTGTGCCCGGACGCGACGATGGCCCGAACGGCAACAGCGATCTTTTCGTAATTCACCACGCGGTTCAGTTCATCCGGACCGACCATCAGGCCGGCATTCGCGGTCTCGTCGTCGACCGCGAGGTCGACGTTGATGCGGATCCGTTGGCGGTCGCGATGCTCGTGCGGATAGATGCCGATGCTGGCTGTCAGCACCATGTCCCGCACGAATACGTGGCGAAACCCCGGTCCCGAGAGCGAGTCCCCAGGCGCCGTCATTCCTCCGGGCCCGTCATTGCCTGTGCCGCCGCCCATTGCAGATGTTGCCCGCCGTCGAGCGCGATCATCTGGCCGGTCATGGCCGGTAAGCCGAGGATCGCAATAGCGGCACGCGCAACCTCGTTCGGACTGGTGCCATGACCCAGCGGCACCGAGGCCGACTGGTGCACGAACTGCGCCTCGGTCTGGCGCGGACTTGGAAGCGCGGGGCCGGGCCCGATGGCATTGACCCGGATGCGTGGCGCCAGCGCCAGCGCCATGGTCTGGGTCAGCGTCCATAAGCCAGCCTTCGAGATCGTATATGACACGAAATGTGGCGTCAGGGACCAGACCCGCTGGTCGATCATGTTGATGACGACACCTTCCGCCCCGGCCGGCAAGGCGCGGGCGAAAGCCTGGATAAGCACGAACGGCGCCCGGAGGTTGGCATCCATGTGGGCGTGCCACGAGCCGCGGGTGACGTCGCGCCATTCATCCCGATCGAAACGGCTGGCGTTATTGACCAGCACGCCGACCGGACCGAGCTGTTCGGTCACCTCGGGGATCAGACCCTCCACTTTCGTTTCGTCAGCTAGGTCCGCGTGAAGCAGCGCCGCGCGCCGTCCAAGGTCGCGGACCTCCCTGTTGGTTTCCTCCGCCGCCTGGCGGCTGGTGTTGAAGTGGATGCCGACGTCGAAACCGTTTCTGGCAAGTCCAAGAACAATGGCTCGGCCGATGCGCTGGGCGCCTCCGGTCACCAGCGCAACGCGGGGGATTTTGTGGGAAAATTCGGTCATGAGGCAGAGCGACGCAGTGTCCCGATTCGAAAGTCCGTCATAATGTGGAGCAGCCGCTCTACGGACTTTCAAATCGATCAGGACACTAGCAAGACATTGGTTTCTAGTGTGGCTTACGGTCCCGAAGTCCGCTCCGAAGATGACCCACGGTATGGCGGACTTCGGAACCACCACACTAGTGTTTGGACGGATCGGCGTAAAGTGCCGGAAATTCAACCGGCCGGCATTGCCGAGATCTTCTTTCTTTCGAGGGTTCCATCCAGATCGGCCCGCATCGCCGCGAGTTCCGCCACGAGTTCCGCCGGGCTCAGCGAGCCGACCTTTTGTTCCAACGCCGACGCGCGCTGTGCCAACCGGTCCGCGCCCACATTGCGGGCGGCGCCGGCCACACTGTGGGCGACGCGATAGATGGCGTTGCTGTCGGCGCACGCTGCGGCACGATTCATGGCGACCAGGTCGTTTTCCGGCGCCGGTTCAGCGTACGTGACCGTGTCCGCTGGCGCCCCGCCGCTGGCGGCCCCTAGTCTGCGGCCCCTAGTCTAATGCAGGTGTTGGAAGCGTCGCACGCAGCCTCCATTCTCACCGGCTGAGGCGCGTGTTGCGCAGCGAATCGGTGACTGGTATCGCGCATCAGCGAAGCGCGATACGTCGCACTTTGTTTGAAGTGGGCGATTCACGCGGGGAATCGTGATCGCTTCGCGACTCACCCTTCGCCGCGATCGGACACTAGCGCTGCCGCCAGGGCAGGCCCGCGGCCTTCCAGCCGGCCAGGCTACCACGGTGGCCCGGGGCATCATGGGGTCCTTCAAAACCGTCGGCGACATTGTAAACCTTGCGGAAACCGGCGGCCGCGGCGGCTTCGGCAGCCGCCATGCTGCGGACACCGCTGCGGCAGATGAAATAGATCTCGTGATCGGCGGTCAGGCCAGCCTCGCGCAAGGCATCCTCGAAGCCCTGGTTGCGCTGCATTGTCGGATAGACTTGCCAGGGGATCAACAACGTCTGCTTCCCGATCGCGTTCAGGTCGGGCAGGCCGACGGAATTCCATTCCAATTCGGTGCGGACATCGACCAGATGCGCGTCTTCGTCGGCCCGCAGGGCTTCCCAGGTCTGGGTTGGCGCGACATTCTCGATCATTCCAAGGCTCCGCTGCGGCGACGGGGGTTACGATGACAGCTTTGTATCATGGGACGGCGTGGCAAGACGACCTGGCACAGGCAATCGGCAATACGCCTCTGATCCGCCTGCGCCGCGCGTCCGAGGCGACGGGCTGTACCATCCTGGGCAAGGCGGAGTTCATGAATCCCGGCGGATCGGTCAAGGACCGCGCGGCCCTGGCGATCATCATCGACGCCGAACAGCGCGGCACGTTGCGCGAGGGCGGCACCATTGTGGAGGGCACCGCCGGCAACACCGGGATCGGGCTCACGCTGGTGGGTAATGCCCGTGGCTATCGCACTGTGATCGTCATGCCGGAAACCCAGTCGCAGGAGAAGATCGACTTTCTCCGCATGATCGGTGCCGATCTGCGCCTGGTGCCGGCCAAGCCGTATCGCGACGCCGGCAATTACGTGCATGTCTCGCGCCGGCTGGCCGAGGAGATGGCGGCCAATACCGGTAACGCCATCTGGGCCAACCAGTTCGACAATCTGGCCAACCGTGAGGGTCATCGGATGACCACCGGCCCGGAGATCTGGGACCAGACCGGCGGCAAAGTCGACGCCTTCACCTGCGCGTGCGGAACCGGCGGTACGCTGGCCGGCGTGTCGTTCGCCCTGAAGCAGCGCAATCCCGGTGTTCGCATCATACTGGCCGATCCGGAGGGGTCTGGCCTGTACGGCTGGGTCAAGAGCAAGGACCTGTCGATCGAAGGCTCCTCGATTACCGAGGGCATCGGCAATTCACGGGTGACCGAGAACCTGGCCGGAGTGACCATCGACGGCGCCGAACGCATTCCGGACGCCGAAGCACTCGAGCAGATCTTCGAAGTGCTGATCCATGAGGGTCTGTCGGTCGGCACCTCCGCCGGCATCAACCTCGCGGCCGCGGTCCGGGTGGCCAAGGCGATGGGTCCCGGCCATACCGTGGTGACGATCCTGTCCGACGGCGGGTCGCGATATCAGTCGAAACTGTTCAATCCCGCGTTCCTGCGGTCGAAGGGTTTGCCCGTGCCAGGCTGGCTGGCTTGAGGCGCCTGGTCTCGGGGCGCCTGGTCTCGGGGCGCCTGGTCTCGGGGCTATCGGTCGAGCAATGTTGCCGCGAAGACGTTACGAGCGGGATTGGCCGGCGCGTTTCTGTCCGTGTGTCCGCCAAACGAGTGCAACCATGCCGACGAGCATCACGACATGCGGAAGATATTCTATGATCACGATTTGCGCCCTTTGCGTGAGCGAGAGTGTCACAAGCAGCAAATCTGACTAAATACTCTGCAATGCCAAATTCGGTGTCTGAAATGGTAGTCGTAATACTGATGAAACTTTAAATTTGTTTCTTCATCAGACTTGCTGCATACAAAAGCTACCACGCAAAGGTTGATGACTGGTTAACGTCCATCACTTTTTCTTGAGCGCCGAGCGCCTGCTCGGGGGTGAAATCGGTTCTGTCGCAAATTTTCGGTTGGCTGCGCCAGGGCATAGGATCGGCCGCGACGGCTTCATGGGATGACGGGCGATGATCGAGTTCAAAGGCAGCCACTTTGAGCGCGAGGTGATTCTGTGGGGCGTGCGCTGGTACGTGGCATATCCGATCAGCTATCGTCAGCTCGAGGAAATGATGCAGGAGCGTGGCGTGGAGGTCGACCACTCCACGTTGAACCGTTGGGTGCTCAAGTATGTTCCGCTTCTGGACCAGCAATTCCGGGGGCGCAAACGTCCGGTCGGG
>DASYBP010000586.1:0-2424 GCA_036500715.1 Rhodopila sp. | reverse complement strand
GCCAAACGCGTCGGGGCAGGGGAAGCGCGTCAGCCGAACCACCGGCACCATCGGCCGGTCCACGATCACCGGCTCGCTGCTCGTCGCCAGCTCTGTCCGGCGCTGCGATACCACCGGCGGCGAGCCCGCCGGGCGAGGCAGCGTGGACGCCTGGATATGCACGGGCCCGACCGCACCGGTAACCGCATCCACATACCAGGGTCCGCTGTCGGCCACGATCACCGCGGACCGCGGCGGCAGCCCAGCCGCCGAGGCAGACGCGAATACCCGCATTTCGCCCTTGACCAGCCGCTTCGCACCCGCATGCCAGCGCGCCTGGCCGCTTGCCGCCAACGCCTGCAGCACCTCAGGGACCGCTGACGGACGCACCAGGCTGCGCGCCTCGGTGCCTTTGCCCAGCCGGCAGGCGATGTCGCGCGAGCCCGGCCCCGCGTTCGCGTCCGCGATCGCGCGCGGCGTGGTCGGCATGGCAATCCCGCTGCGCTCGCCGATCAGCAGCGATGTGACCGCGCAGGCGAACGGGTGATCGGCCGGTGCCAGCTCGAACACGATCCGCTGCCGCTCTTTCTCCGCCGGGGCCGCGGTCAGCGTGTCCAGAAACGTCTGCTGCTCCGGCCGGCGTAGCACCGGAAACCGGTCGAGCGCGGCGAACGCCGCCGCCGCCAGATGCGCGCAACCCGGCACACGGCAGCTACAGTGGTGGTCGAACACCACACGCCGGCCCAGCAGGGCAGGGGTGATCGCGACGCTGTAGGTAAAGGCCTGGTCGCGCACCGTTCCGGCGATCGTGTCGCCTTCGAGGCGCACTTCCACCCCGCCGGCCAGCCCCAACGTCCGGCCGCGGGTAAGGACGCGAGCATCGAAGATGCGGCCAAGGTCCTGGGACGAAAATGCTGTCGGCATCAGCTATGGCAGCCTCGGTGGTTGGTCAGTTCCCGAGTCGCTGGACGCCGGGTTCCAAAGATACCACTGAAACCGCCGCGGATTGTCATCCCCCTTTTATGCCGCCCCTCGGCGCGCCCGTCCGGTCAGGCGAACCCGCGTTGCAACGCCAGTGCGCCAAGCGAGATCCCACTGTCGTCGATGCCATGACCGAGGCGCGGGATGTAATGCGCTTCGACCGGCACCCCGGCCGCGATCAGTGCCGCCTCCGCGTCATGCGAGCTCGACACCGGAACCACCTCATCCGCCTCCCCATGCACAATCAGCACCGGCGCCCGGTTTGCCCGCTCAGTCTGCAGCGCCTGCGGCGCAATCAAGGCACCGGAAAAGGCCAAAATCGCGCGCGGCGCAGCCGGCCGTCGCAGCCCGGTGAACAGCGAAATCATCGCCCCTTGACTGAAGCCCATCATTGCGTAGGCCTCGCTGGGCAGGCCGATCCGCAGCAGTTCCGCATCAATAAATCCGTGCAGATATGCCGCCGCCGAACGGGCACCGGCCTCCACAACTGCGGGCGAGCGATCCGCGACGCTCCACCACTGCCGGCCGAAGCCCGAATCATGCAGGAATGGCGCATGAACCGAGGCAAACAAGGCATCGGGGCAGGCATGTTGCCACGACGGCGCCAGGTCGATCAGGTCGAACGCATCCGCGCCCAGCCCGTGAGACAACACGACCAGTTGCCGCGGCTTGGCTTTGGAGGCAGGGCCCCAGTGAACCGCTTCGAGGGTTGGCATGAATGATCTCCCGTTCCTGCGCTGATGCGATACCCTACTTCAGATGGTTACCACACGCTTCGCGCCCAGCCCGACCGGCTACTTGCATCTCGGTCACGCTTTTTCCGCGCTGATCGCCTGGAAGCGGGCTCGCTCGGCTCGGGGCCGATTTCTGCTGCGGCTCGAGGATATCGATCCGGACCGCTGTCGCCCCGAATACGCCCCGGCAATCCAGGAAGACCTGGCCTGGCTGGGCCTGGACTGGGACGGCCCGGTGCGCGAGCAGTCGCACTATCTCTCCGAGTACCGCGCGGCGTTGGATGATCTGTCCGGCCGGGGATTGCTCTACCCGTGCTTCTGCACCCGCGCCGACATTGCTCGCGAAATCGCCGCTTCCACCGCGGCGCCGCACGGACCCGACGGCGCGCCGCTGTACCCTGGAACGTGCCGGCGGCGTTCGCCGGCCGAACGCGCCGAGCGGATCGATCGGGGCGAGCGGTTCGCGCTGCGGCTGGATGTGCAGGCGGCCTATCGACGTGGCCTATCCTACACGGAAGAAGGCGAAGGTCGCATCGCCTGCCGTCCCGAACGGTTTGGCGACGTCGTACTGGCCAGGAAGGACGCACCGGCAAGCTATCATCTGTGCGTTACCCAAGACGACGCCTTGCAGGGCGTGACGCTGGTCACCAGGGGGCTGGATCTGCGCCCGGCGACCGACCTGCACCGCCTCCTGCAAGACCTGATGGGCTGGCCCGAACCCGTTTACGCC
>DASYBP010000585.1:0-2267 GCA_036500715.1 Rhodopila sp. | reverse complement strand
GTTCCTGGCGGAGGCCATGGCAGTGACCGGTGACCTGGACAGTGCCCTGGACCTGATCGACGAGCAGATCGCCCAAATCGAACGCCCCGGGTGGGAGGAGCGCATTGCCTACGCCGAGATCCTCCGCCTGAGGGGCTGGATGCTCTCGCTGAAGGGCGATCTTGAAGGTGCCGAACAGAACTTTCTTGCCTCACTCGACTGGGCGCGCCGCCAGCAGGCGAAGATGTGGGAGCTGCGCACATCAACCAGCCTCGCGCGCCTGTGGCAAAGCCAAGGCAAACGCCGTGAGGCGTATGAGTTGCTTGCCCCGGTTCATGGCTGGTTCACCGAAGGCTTCGACACCCAGGATTATCTGGAGGCGAAGGCGCTACTGGATGTGCTGGCATGAAGGGCGTCAGAGGCCTTGTTCAGCTCAACTCACGGGCGCTGCTCGATAATTCTGCTGGTGACGGCACGAATCACGCGTGGCTCATAGCGGCACAGGCGGAACAACCGTGAACTGCCCACTCTGCGGCGCCGAAACGACCGAGAAAGGGCGGTTCTGCACTGCATGCGGAGCGGCGTTGCCGGCTGTCTGTCCAGCTTGCGGCTGCTCCCATCGGGTCGGGGCGAAGTTCTGCGCGGATTGCGGGGCACCGATTGGAGCCGGAGCGCGAACTGGTTCGGTCCGATCCGAACCCACTGCCGAACGCCGTCCACTCAGCGTGATGTTCTGCGACCTCGTTGGCTCTACCGTGCTTTCCTCGCGGCTCGATCCCGAGGATCTGCGAGAGGTCATCCGCAGCTATCAGGCGTGCATCGCCGCCACGATCAAGCAGCTTGCCGGCTTGATCGCGCGTTACGTGGGTGCGGTGCCCTATTCGGTGGACGGTCAGCCGCCGCTGCCGCTGCACGAGACCTGCACGGTCCCGCTGGACGAACTGCTGGGCGACGATTCGTGACCCTGATCCGCCGCCGTGACCCGGCGCGCCGCGTCGCTCGGGGCCGACCTATTTCTGTCGCTGAGACCCACTTAGGGCTATTATCATCGTTGTACGAAACAGTCGGCGCGCCCGACGGTTGGGCCACGTTTATCGATGTCCTGGCGCGGTTCTACGGAGGCGGCAAAGCCACGCTCTTAGTTGGAGGGGCTTCTCAGCACAGCCCCATCCAAGTGTCCGGGCAGTGGGAGCAAGTGTCCGGGCAGTGGGAGCCAGAACAGATCACTCGGTTCAATCGGTACTACGCGGCGAATAATCCTTGGACGACGCGTGTGGGCGGGATCAGTCCCCAGCGGTTGGCGGGCGATCCGATCGGCGTGGTTGTGAGGTCCGAACAGATACTGCCGCGCTCCGACCTGCTGAAGACCGAACATTACAACGATTTCTTACGGCCCGCGCAGGTCGAGGCTGGCATCGGTGTGAAGATCCAAGGGGACGGCTCACGGCGCATGTCCCTTAACGTACTGTTCCCGCAGGCAACGGCGGAGCGTGATCCCGACACGGTCGGTCGGCTGCATCGCCTGGTGCCGCATATTCTGCGGGTTGCCCAGTTAAACCGCCAATTGGCTGGGTTGGAGACCCGTGCCGTATCTGCCGAAGCCGTGCTTGATGGGTTGGATACGGCAATGATGATCGTCGATGCGGCGGGGCGCCTCGTATACATGAACGCAGCAGCCGAGCGGATCATCGCCGCAGGTGACGGCCCAAAGGTTACACATTTCGTTATCGACGCAATCGTTCCAGACGAAGGCAAGTTGCTTCGCCAACTTATTGCCTCCGCGCTCCAGGTGACGCGAAACGTCGCCGCTTCCCCCGGCGGTGTCATGCGGATTAGCCGCCGATCTGACGGCACGCCCTACGAGGTGCTGGTCGCACCCGTCTCCGGCACCACGTTCGGGCTCGGTTTCGATGGTCCCCTTGCGGCTGTATTTATGCGCGACCCTGAAGCACGCATTGTTACGACACCAAATCGGCTCCAGCGCCTCTACGCGCTTACCGGTGCGGAGGCGCGGCTAATGCAAGCTTTGCTGGCCGGCGACACTCTCGACACGATCGCTGAGCGCATCGGGGTCAGTCGGGAGACTCTGAGGTCACAACTGAAGGTTGTGTTCCTCAAGACCGGCACAAGCAGCCAAATCGGATTGATCCGCCTTGGCCTCCGTGGGTTGGCTGCGTTCAAGGAATAGCCAGACGTTTACAGGATTTTTTCTGGGCATCACCCACGTGGGTGATGCCAACGGTCTCTGCCGTCGGTAATTTTGTGGATCTCAGCGCGAATTCAGAAGC
>DASYBP010000584.1:0-3538 GCA_036500715.1 Rhodopila sp. | reverse complement strand
CTAACGACGCCGAGGTTGTGGCTGATGAACAAGAGGCTGACGCCCTTGTCACGCCTGAGGCGCGACAACAAGCGGAGAATCTGCGCCTCGACGGTGACGTCGAGGGCCGTTGTCGGCTCGTCGAGAACCAGCAGCGAGGGGTCGCAGGCCAGTGCGGCGGCGATCAGCGCGCGCTGCTTCATCCCACCCGAGAGCTGATGTGGGAACGCTTGGGCGACTTCGGCGGCGCGATCGATCCCCATCTCGCGCAGCGCGATTTCGGCGTGGCCGAGCGCCTGGCGCAGCGGCAATCCGAGATGCTGAACCATTGGCTCAGCGATTTGCCGGCCAATACGGATTGCGGGGTTGAGCGCCGTGAACGGGTCCTGAAAGACCGCACCGATCCGCCGTCCGAGGATGCGGCGACGTTGCGCCGGTGCGAGGCGGGTGATGTCCTCGCCTTCGAACAGGATCGCGCCAGTAATTTCCGCGGCAGGACCGAGGAAATTCAGCACCGCACCGGCCACACTGCTCTTGCCGGACCCGGACTCGCCGACAACTGCCAGCGATCCGCCAGCCTTAAGCGCGAAGCTGACATCTCGCACCGCGGTGATCTGCCGGTCGTCTTCGCGGTAGCAAACCGACAAGTTGCGGATTTCGAGCAGCACCTCGGCGGGTGACGGCGCCGGCACGCTCAACGGCGCCCGCCGAGCTTCGGATCGAGCACCTCCCGCAGACCGTCCCCGAGCAGGCTGATCGCAACGACCGTCATGCTCATCGCGATCCCGGGCGCTAGCGAGATCCAGGGTGCGGTGTCGACAAATTCTCGGCCATTGCTGATCATCAAACCCCAATCGGCCGCGGGCGGCTGCACGCCAAACCCGAGAAAACTTAAGACCGCCCCCAGTAACACGGCGAAGACGACGCGAAGGCTGGCCTCCACCATCAAGACTGGCCAGACATTGGGCAGCAACTCGCGGAACAGCATGTAGTGCTGTCGCTCGCCGCGGGCGCGCGCCGCCTCGATGAATTCGCCGCTCATCAGATCGAGTGTCACGCTGCGGGTGACGCGCGCGATCGGCGCCACCGCCAGGATGCCGATTGCGATCGCGGTCTTGATCAGGCTGGGTGGTGTGACCGCCAGGATCAATAGCACCAGCATGATCGGCGGAAAGGCCAGCATCACATCGAGCGTGCGCATGATCAATTCGTCAGTGGCACCGCGGCGATAGCCGGCAATGAGCCCGAGCGGCACGCCGATACCCATGCTGATCAAGGTCGCGGTAAGGCCCAGCGCCAGCGACAGCTGCGATCCGAACAAGAGACGGCTGAACACATCGCGGCCGTATTCGTCGGTGCCGGCCAGATAATGCAGACTGGGCGGCGTGAACCGATCGTGGATATGCATCTGGTCATAAGGATAGGGGGCGATCCATGGCGCCAGTGCCGCGACAATAATCAGCGCAAGCACGAGGGTGCCGCCGACCACCAGCGAAGCCGGCAAGCGCCGCCGTCGCCGGCGGCTAACGACGCTTGTTGCCGCCAGCTCAGTCAATCGAGCCACCGTAGCGGATGCGCGGATTTGCCACCCCGTAGAGCAAGTCGGCCATCAGATTGGCGAGGCAATAAACCCCGGTCAGAACCAGGATCGCGGCCTGCATCACGGGCAGATCCTGGCGCTGGAGCGCCTCGACCAGCATGCGGCCGAGGCCCGGATAGGCAAAGACCGTCTCGACCGCGACGATGCCGCCTATCAGGAATCCGAAATCCTGCGCCAGTACGGTAATTGACGGGATCAGCGCGTTGCGCAGAGCGTGACGGAGAATAACCAGCCGCTCCGGCAGGCCCCGCGCGCGAGCCACCTTCACGTACATACTCTCCAGCGCCTCGACCATCGAGGAGCGCGTCAGGCGTGCGACATGGGCAAGAAAAGCGAGGGTCAAGGTCGCAACCGGCATAATCAGATGGGCGACGAAAGAGCCGAACCCATCCGAAAGACTGGCGTAGCCGGAGGACGGCAGCAGGCGAAATGTACTGCCGAACAACAGGATCAAGACGAGACCCCAATAGAATTCTGGCAGCGAGACGCCGAAATAGGTGAAGATCGAGGCGGCATGGTCCGGCCACCGGCCGCGCCATACCGCGGCGACCACGCCAAGGGACAAGCCCAAAACCGCGACCACGACCAGCGACCAGACCGCCAGGATGGCCGAACGACCGAAGGCGTCCCACAGCATCGGTGCGACCGGGCGTTCCTGTTCCATCGATTGCCCCATGTCGCCTTCGAGCATTCCTCTCGCCCAATGCCAGTACTGCACCGGCAAGGGCAGGTCGAAGCCCAGCTTGTGCTCGAGCGCCGCCTCGGTTTCCGGTGTCGAATACTGGCCGAGGATCAGTGCCGCGGCATTGGACGGCAGCGCGTGCGTGGCGAGGAATACCAGGACCGACATCGCGATCATAATCAGCATGACGGCACCCAGCCGCTGCACGACATAGGCGGCCATATCGCCCGCCCCCTCAGACGCTCACCGTTACCTTGCTGAAATCCATCAACATCAGGGGCGAGATCGCGAGATTATTCACCTTGTTGCTGGCCCCGCAGGCAAAGTTCTGCACAAAGATGACGCTGCCCGGAGGGTCGTCGAGCACCAGCTCCTGAAAGCGGCCGTAAAGCTTTTTTTGTGCTACCT
Organism: Rhodopila sp.; assembly: GCA_036500715.1. Taxonomy (GTDB): domain Bacteria; phylum Pseudomonadota; class Alphaproteobacteria; order Acetobacterales; family Acetobacteraceae; genus Rhodopila. Next base: position 869 of record DASYBP010000584.1, on the reverse strand, counting down.
TGTCGGTTGTGGCGCGGGCGGCATCGAGGACCTTGTCCACCTCGGGATTTTTATAATGCCACAGCGTATTATTCCAGGATCCGGCGCTGTCATACCAGGGATAGACCATCAAATCCGGCGTCGGCCGTCCGTAGAAGCCATCGGCCGAAAACCGCACCTTGCCTTCCATCTCGGCGAAGAACTTGTCGGGCGGCACTAGGCGCAGCTGCACGTTGATCCCCGCCTGCTTAGCGCTGTCACGGAATGCGATCGCTATACGCTCGCGCGGTGGGTTGGAGCCCGGAACGTACATTTCCAGGGTGAAGCCGTCCGGTATCCCCGCCTCCCCCAAGAGCTTCTTCGCACCCTCGATGTCGGCGCCGCCGACCGGGATATCCTTGCGGAAATAGGGATGGAACGGCGGGATCGGCGTTAATGTCGGCGTGGCGTGACCGAACATCGCGATATCGACGAGGGCGGGCTTGTCGACGAGTTTTGCAAAAGCGCGGCGCACGCGGATGTCGTCGAACGGCTTCATGGTGTTGTTCCAGATGATGCCCTGCCACCTGCCGGCCTGCACCTCCTTGACATGTGCCACCATGCTGTGCTTGAGCTTGTCGACCTGCTCGGGTGGCAGGTCGAAGACCGCGTCGACCGCACCGCTTTCGAGTGCGGCCACCGCAGTCGTAAACTCCGGAATGATGCGCATGATCACGCGATCGAGCTTTGGCATGCCGGGCAGGAAATAGTCGGGGTTGCGTTCCAACACCAACTGGTCGCCGGGGCGATACTCGACAAAACGGAAGGGCCCGGTGCCGATCGGATGCGTCGCCAGTTTGTCGACCACGCTCTCGCTGACGATCGCAGCCTGGTAGGCGGCGGTGGCGGCG
>DASYBP010000583.1:0-2436 GCA_036500715.1 Rhodopila sp. | reverse complement strand
CGCCGCGCCGCAGAGTTATGCCGCCTCCCTCGGGGCAATCATGGATTTCGGCGGGTTTATGGGCGGCGCACTCGCCCCAATAGTCACCGGCTTTGTGGTGCAGGCGAGTGGCTCCTTCACCCCGGCTCTGCTGGTGGCCGGAGTCATCGGCCTGCTTTCCGCAGCCGCATACCTGATCCTGATTCCCGGTCATCCAATCGCGGCCGGAGCGCTCGCCGGCGAAGCCGCCTGAACCGTTACATCTTGGCTGCCGTCAAGCCTTGAGCCCTTCTCCGTTTCGTCGGAGAGCGATTCCCGGTATTCCGTTTTTCTTAATGGGTTCGAATGCAAGTGAGGAACGATATCCGAGCCTCAACGCGCGTGCATACAGACAGTTGATCGGCGATTCCTTCTGCAGGGGCGGGCGCGGGTCTCGCCGAGAGGTTTAATCGCAAGAGAGAGGCCGCCGCGATCTCGGCCGCGCAGCAGCTTGACCGCTGGCAACTCCGGCGCCGGCGCACCGGTTAGAACACCGTCCAGACGTAGAGGAACAGCGTATTGTTATCGTTGGCGTTTCGGCCTAGGCCGTTGTAGTTGGTGGTAGCGCCGTCGAATTTTGTCCAATGAGTGTATTGCAGGCCGATGCGGAAGTTCAGCCACGGCCAAAACGACGGGCCGCCGTTGCTGAACGGCAGATAGGCAACCTCGAAAATCCAGCCGGCGCTGTTCGGACTTCCGGTCGCCGTACCATAGAGCGCGGCATCGGTAGTACCGCCGACTGAGACGCGCCCGGAGGTCAGGCTCCAAGCGTGGTTATAGATGTACGACGCCGACACATTCAACGAGTTCAGCTGGTCGTTGGAGTTGTCGGCGAGCCCGAGCGCCTGGCTGGGGCCGGTGTTGTGGCTCTCGTGGATCCAGGCGCCCCGGAATGTGACGGTGTGCGGGTCGCCGAGATACTGGTACTGGGTGTCGATGCCGATGTCGGTAAAGAAATCGGTGCCGGCCTGCGACAGGCCAAACGGCAAGACCGGTGCGGCGAGGCCAAAGGTTCCCGCTTCCCAGGAGTGCTTCCCGATGTTTTTCTCGGCCGCGACGCGCCAATAGGGGGCGGTGCCGCTGATCGGGCTCAGCCCGCTGGTATCGATGCCGAGATGGAGCAGGGTGTTCGTCGATAACGGTCGGTAGCCACCGAACTCGAAATACAAGGTATCGTCGAGGAAGCCATAGGCGCTCAGGCCGGCAACCCGCTGCGCATAGACTTGGTCGATGAACGGCATCGCCGTTGGCATCGGCGCTACGGCCGAGCTGATATAAGGAAAGCTCCAGGCTGGGATCGTGTTCCATACGTCCTGAACGGTCGGATTGTTGTTCGCGTCTATCCCCCACAGAATAGTGTGGCCGCCGATATTGACCGATCGCGCGTAGCGGATATCGGTGTTGTCCCAGGCGAAGCGGTGAGCGACGCCGTCATAGGTCCCTTGGACGAACGCGCCCGAATTCTCGGTGATCCGGCCGCCGGTGAACAGGCTGATCTGCTGCATCGCCAGGACGTTGTTGACGCCAAACCCGGGTGCAGCACCACCCGGCTGGGCAGCCTGGGTATTGGTAAAGGTCGGCTGCAGAAAGACCGCAAACGGCGGTCCTTTCCAGTCGCCGCCGCCAAGCGTATAGGCGCCGAGCTTGAAGCGCCGGCCGAACGGCGTCAGTTCGAAAAAGGCGGTGTGACAAGTGGCGCAGGGCTGACCTGTCTGGCGCGCGTAAAGCGGCAGCGCCAATGCCACCCGCATCAGAGCTGCATCAATGGCGGCGCTCGATCCAATGACCGCAATCACCAACATCAGGGTGCACCAATGCGCGGCGAGCCGCACGTGCCGGCGGCGCGGCAAACTCATGGCAGAACCCTCTCCTTCGGGCCCGGCTACTCCCGCGCCCGTTGCAATTTGGATCGGTGGGTCATGGTCGAGTAGCTCAGCCATTCGGCTTTCGCTCACAGATCCGGGCATGCGGCTTTCCGGCACCTGGCTCCTCCCGAGGGTAGCCCGCGTCATGCCACCGGGCCCGCCCACGGATGAGTGATCTGAGGTAACGGCAGGGAAAAGCGTTGGAGCATTGCTTTGAACCGAGCCCATCCCAGCCGCCGGCCCTTCTGACTTCGCCGCCTCAGGCAACGGAACCAGATGCGCAGGAGATTCTGGCGGAATCCGTTCAGTGCACGCCAGTTGTGCGGCAGCCCATAGTACGCGTAATGACCGCGTAGGATGCTGGCATACCGGCGCTGCTGTTCGGCGATTGGCTCATGCATCAGCCGCCACGCCTCCTGGCGCAGCGTCTTCAGCTTTCGCGTCAGCCGCTTGCTCTGCGTCTTGCGCTTGACGATGAACCGGCCATCCCGTGTCCACCCGCAATAATGCGTGAAGCCGAGGAAGGCGAAGGGTTCCGGACGCCGCTCGTCAC
>DASYBP010000582.1:0-2665 GCA_036500715.1 Rhodopila sp. | reverse complement strand
TTCGCCTGGGCGTTGAAGCACCGCGAGCGTTTTCCGGTGGACGTCAATACCGGCGAGCGGGAGATGCTGTTGCGCGTCCCGGGGCTGGGCAAGCGGGCTGTCGATAAGATCATCGCCGCTCGGCGCCATACGCGGCTGCGGCTGGACGACATTGCTCGTTTGACGACGGGGTTAAAACGGGTCCGTCCGTTTTTGATCACCGCCGACCATCGGCCGGTGGGGTTGACCGACCGAACCGATCTGCGCCGGAGGCTGACCGAGCCTCGGGATCAGCTCAGTTTGTTCTGATGGAAGCGGTCCAGATCGTTCTGCGCCAGGGCGCCGACCTGGATGGATTCCGAGCGGCGGTCCGGCGGTTGATCGCGGGGGCGGTGTCGCCGCAGGATGTTGTATGGTCCGGTGGCGAAACGCTGTTTGCGACGGCGCCCCCCGATGCGGGACCGCCGGTCGCCTTGCCACGCGCGGTGGCAGACCTGATCGAGCATGTGATCTGCCACCGCGATCCTGACCGCTACGCTTACCTGTACGCTCTGATCTGGCGCGTGCTGCATGGTGAACGGGCGTTGCTGGATGTGCAGAGCGACAGGGTGGTGCATCGCCTGGAAATGCTGCGAAAGGCCGTGCGCCGCGATCTGCATAAGATGCACGCCTTCCTGCGATTTCGGCGGCTGGACGATGCGGGCGGGGAGCGCTTCGTCGCCTGGTTTGAACCCGATCACTACATCGTCGAGGCGACAGCCGGGTTCTTCGTCGATCGCTTCCGCGGCCTGGCCTGGTCCATTCTGACGCCTGTTGGCTCGCTGCATTGGGATCGTGAGCGTCTGATCGTCGGGCCGCCCGGCAAGCGATCGGACGTGCCCGACAGCGATGGGTTCGAGGCCGGGTGGACGCAGTATTACGAAAGCACCTTCAATCCGGCGCGGGTCAATCCTGCGCTGATGCGCAAGGAAATGCCGGTCCGGTATTGGCGCAATTTGCCGGAGGCGAAGTCGATCGCCCGTCTCATCCAAACCGCGCCCGAACGCGTTGAAGCGATGATCAGGCAGGAGGCGGCGATGACCATCAAGCGCAATCCGGACAAGGCTGTCGCGGCCATGGCCGATCAGAACCCTCGAAATCTGGGGGAACTGAATCGAATCATTGCCGCCTCGGAACCGTTGGTGCCGGGTGCGACGCGCGCTGTGCTGGGTGAGGGGCCGATCGGCGCGGCCGTCGCCTTTGTCGGTGAGCAGCCGGGCGATCAGGAGGATTTGGAGGGCCGACCCTTTGTTGGGCCGGCCGGGCTATTGCTGAACGGTGCGCTGGCGGAAGCCGGCATCGATCGGGGCAGCGTTTATGTCACCAACGCCGTGAAGCATTTCAAATTCGAGCAGCGCGGCAAGCGCCGCATGCATCAAAGTCCCACGGCAGGTGAGGTTAAGCACTATCGCTGGTGGCTGATGAAGGAGTTGGAATTCGTCCGCCCTGGTCTGGTTGTGGCACTCGGTGCGACCGCGGCGCTGGCGCTGACGGGCAAGGTGGTCACGATCAGGCGGAATCGGGGCGAGGCTGAGTTCGATGGCTTTCCCGGCTACATAACGGTCCATCCGTCGTATCTGCTGCGCCTTCCCGACGAAGAGACGAAGCGGGACGCTTACGCCGCTTTTCTGCGGGATTTGAAGCGGATTGCCGTGCTTGCCGACCATAAGAAACGGTGCGGTGAGCGTTCTTGATCCGGTTCTTGTGCGGGTGACCTGCTCGCTCGCGGTCGGCCGTGTTCGGCGCAGCGCGGACGCCTGCTTCCGCGACTGCCGTTGACGGCGAGTTCGGGTGCGGCCACGGTCGCTGTCAGCGCAGCGGTCGTGGAGCCGGTGCCGATCCGCACAGGGAGTGCCGCACATGCGTCCGAATCGTTTTCGCGCTCTGCTGAACGCCGGTCAGCCGACGCTCGGCACCCATCTGCTGTCGACGTGGCCCACGCTGGTGGAGCTGGTCGGGCAGGCTGGGAACTATGATTATGTCGAGTTTACCGCGGAATATTCTCCGTTCGACATGCACGATCTGGATAATCTGGGCCGAGCGCTGGAGCTGAAAGACCTGGCGGGGATGATCAAGGTCGAGCAGACGCAGTGGACGCATCAGGCGATGCGGGCGATCGGGTCGGGGTTCCAGAGCATCCTGTTTGCCGATCTGCGCACTGTTGAGGACGCTCGGGCCTGTGTGGCGGCGGTGCGGGCGGAGACGCCGGGCACTGGCGGGCGGCTGGGGGTTGGGATGCGGCGCGATGTGGGGACGGTGCGGGACGGGGGGTCTCCGGCTTATGTTGAGGCGCTGAATGAGGTGGTCATTGCGGTGATGGTCGAGAAGCGGGAATGCGTCGAGGATTTGGACGCTATTCTGTCGGTGAAGGGCATCGATATGGTGCAGTTCGGGTCGTCCGATTATTCGATGAGCCTCGGGCTGACGGGGCAGCGGAGCCATCCGGATGTGAAGGCGGCGGAACGGAAGACGATCGAGATGGCGTTGAAGAAGGGGCTGCATCCTCGGGTCGAACTGGCCAACATCAAGGACGCGGCGCCGTATCTGGAGATGGGGGTGAAGCATTTCTGCATTGGGTGGGATGTGCGGATTTTGCACGAGTGGTGGCGGGTGAACGGAGAGGGGATGCGGGGGATGCTGGATGGGG
>DASYBP010000581.1:0-2230 GCA_036500715.1 Rhodopila sp. | reverse complement strand
GACCCGGTAGCGCACCGTGTCGACATCCAGCAGCCCCGTATCAGTCATCCAGCTTCTCCCTGATCCAGAATGCTCACGACGCTCACCGCGACTTACACCGATGTTGCTGGATCGAGTTACTCTTCGCGGAGGCGCTGACCTATAGCAACCCGCCTGTACGTTCTTCTATGTGATAACGTGCCATTCATCTGGAGGGATTGACCGCAGGGCGCGGCATCGGGAATGATCCGCCGCCGGCTGCGGTTACGCCCGCGGGTGATTCGCCAACGACAGGACAGGCGCGGTAGTAACCCAGACCGCGCCTGTCTGGTCCGACCCCGGCGGCGATCGACCGGGCCGGGCCAGCCGCCCGCGACTTGCCAGAATCGCTCTCTAGCGGGCCGGGGCATCCGCCCGCTGACGGACTTACCAGAAGGACGGGTTATCGGGCTTTGCCCTGTAGCCGCCATATAGAGATGGCACCCCTCTGCAACATAGAGACGACACTCCCCCGGGTTTCGGGGTCCCGGGAGAAGCGTCATGGCGGTGCTGTCGATGAGCAAGCAGGAGTTCAGCCGGCTGGACGTGTTGTTGCGAGTTCAGTCAGGTCGGCTCCGGGTCGCCGACGCCTGTGGGCTGATCGGCCTGCGTCGGCGTCAGGTGTTCCGCCTGCTGCGTGGCCTCAAACAGGACGGCGCCACCAGCCTGCTCTCGAAGCGCCGCGGCCACCCCAGCAATCACCGGCTTCCGGCCGAGCTTCGCAGCCTCGCCGTGTCGATCGTGCGCGAGCGATATGCGGATTTTGGCCCGACATTCGCGGCGGAGAAGCTGGCGGCGCGGCATGGGTGCTCCGTCTCGCGTGAGACCTTGCGCCAGTGGATGATCGCCGACGGGTTGTGGGTCGACCGGCGCCATCGGCTGGCGTCCCCGCACCAGCCGCGGCGGCGGCGGGAGTGTCTGGGGGAACTGGTCCAGATCGACGGCTCGGAACACGCCTGGTTCGAGACGCGGGGCGAGACGTGCACATTGCTGGCTTTCGTGGACGACGCGACAAGCCGGTTAATGCAGCTGCGGTTTGTCGCCTCGGAATCGGCGTTCGATTACTTCCGAACGGTCCGCAGCTATCTTCAGGCCCATGGCAAGCCGGTAGCGTTTTACAGCGACAAACACAGCATTTTCCGGGTGAACGCCAAGGACGCTGTGGGGGGCGAGCAGATCACTCAATTTGGTCGTGCGCTGATGGATTTGAACATCGACATTATCTGCGCCAACAGCCCGCAGGCGAAGGGCCGGATCGAACGTGCGTTCGGCACCTTGCAGGACCGGTTGGTGAAGGAGTTGCGCCTGGCGGGCATCGCGACGATCGCGGCGGCGAATGCGTGGCTGCCCGGCTTCATCGACAGCTACAATGCCCGCTTTGGCCGACCGCCGTTGAACGCCAAGGACCTGCATCGACCGCTGACAACCGCCGATAATTTGGACGAGATCCTGGCGTGGCGGGAGGAACGGACCGTCACGCGCAATCTGACCCTGCATTACGACCGCATGCTGTTGCTGCTGGACCCGACGCCATTCGCGCGGGACCTGGTCCGCAAGACAGTCGATGTGGTGAACTACCCCGACGGCCAATTCGCGGTTCAGTTCGAAGGAACACCCCTGCCGTTCCGGGTCTTTGACAAGATCCAGACCGTGCCATCCGGGGCGATCGTGGAGAACAAGCGGCTGGGCGCGGCCCTGGCGATGGTGAAGGAACAGCAGGCGACTTATGCGCCGAACAAGCGCCGATACGATCCGATGCGGCGACGCCCGCCCAACAATCTGGAAGCCCCGGGTATGCCGACGAAGAGCAGGCCGCGGCACGCCAGGGTGGCCGCCCTGACCCCGTGATACCGCTCGCGCACGGCCGCCTCATGGTGCCGGGGTGAGGACGAGGGCCTCAAGGGCTGCGCTACGCGCACCGGCAAGCCGGCCTTGGCCCTTGACCCCCTCGCCCTCACCCCCGCGGTTGGCCGAAATGCCGTTTCGCACAGGTGTGTCCGCCCCGCAGGGTGTCATCTCTACTTTGCACGCCGGGTGACATTTCAACCTTGCGCCGACATACGACCCGCTCTTCGCGCGCGGATTAGCGGGCACGCTGGATCCGCGGTTCTCAACTGCTTTGACGCGCATCTCGGTCGTGCCCATAGCGCGAAGGCAACCTCATCCAATTCCTTTGACCTTTCCCTGTCAATCGATACCGGTCGGAAGCTCA
>DASYBP010000580.1:0-2876 GCA_036500715.1 Rhodopila sp. | reverse complement strand
AGCTTCCACAGCTTCTCATAGCCCGCGACATGCTGATCGCCGTAGCCGCGGTCATAGTCGGCAGGCGTGCCGGCGTTCTTCGCATTGGAGCTGTCGAAGATGTAGAACGGCACGTACAGCTCGCTGTAGGTCTTGAGCCCGCACATGTTTCGCATGTAGCCGTCCAGAATCGAGCGGGCGATCCAGCCGAGGCTCTCGCCCACGTCCATTTCCACCTGCCCCTTCTGCACCGCGTCGATGACGAACGGCGTGCCGTTAAAGGTGGCGATTTTGACGCTGTCCTTCCTGCCAGTGATGGTGATCGCCGGGATGACGAACTGCGACATGCTGTCATAGATCGGTATGACGTAGTTGACCGTCGGATCGGCGATCAGCGCGGACTGCACGCTGGTCTTGATCTTGGTCGACCACTCCGGAACCGGAGCGTTCACATAGGCGAACTTGCAGTTGGGCCCACACACTTTTGCCAGTGTGTCGATGATGCCTTTAACGAATGGGGCGGTCGGAACGATCTCGTCCGATCCGACAATGACGGCATTGACCTTGCCGTTGGTCTTGACCGTGACCCAGTCGGCCAGCAATTCACCGACCTTGTGATAGGGGACAGCCATCGACTGATCGACGCCGGCATCAGGCGTCTGAATGGTGTCATACAGGTGTGAGGTGAAGATCTTCAGACCCGCCTTGTGCGCCTCGGCGATCTGCGGTCCCAGCACCGCGGGGTTGACGCCTCCCAGCATGTCGATCGCGTCGAACTTGTTATTAATGGCGAATTCCATTCCCTGCACCCACTGGGTCGGCTGGGCCTGGTTCTCCCACTCGGTCACCGTGAAGCCGATCTGCTTGGCGACGGCGGTCATCGCGGTGGCAATATTCTTGGTGAAGGGGTTGGCACTGGAGACCGGAATGGTCAGGATCTTCTTGCCCTTCATGCAGCTGCGGGCATCGAACGGCTCGCCGGGCGGCTGGAAGGTTGGCACACTGGTGTGTTCGGCAATCACGGCCTTGGCAGCGTCGATATCTGGCGTGGCCGCACGCACCACGCCGGCCGATGCGACCGCCGCGATGCCGGTGAGGCAAGCAAGCAGTGTCCTGTTGGTACGCATGGAGACCCCCCTTCAGCGTTGTCGTGGCACAGATCCGTTGCTGCGCCGTGTTATTCGGACCCTCCCTTCGTCACGCGGCCGGCGGCCGTCGCAGATGCCAGTCGGTGATCCGTTGCCACGCTCGTCCGGCGCGCAGCAACACGGCCTCGTTACCCCAGGCTCCTTCCAGCATCGCACCGATGGGCAGCCCCGCGCTGGTGATCCCACAGGGCAGCGACAGCCCCGGCAGGCCGGCGAGGCCGCCGCCATAAGCAAAGCGCGTGGCATGGCGCGTTGCATCGGCCAGATGCGCGCCGTCTTCGATCAAAGGAGCTGTGTATGGGGTCGTCGGGAACAGCAGCACGTCCACCTGCGTGAACAGCTTGCGCAGATTGCTGCGCCATGCCGCGCGGAACCGTTCCGCCCGGGCGTAGTCGACCGCGGAAAATCCACGCCCGCGCGACATTCGCTCATAGACCTGTGCCGAGAACGAGTCGCCTCGCGTGTCCAGCGCCTCCGCGTGGACGTCACACGCATCGGCCAGCACGATGGTGGCGGCGTGGCTATGGGCACGTTCGGCTTCGGGAACGCTGACTTCGATGATCCGGGCGCCTGCCTGGCCGAGTGAGTCCGCGACGCGCCGTACCGCGGCCGCGATCTCGGGGTCGACATCATCAAAGTAGAAATTCGTGGGCAACCCGATGCGTAGTCCCGTGACATCACCGGGATCGGTCAGGACCGCGGTGTCGAGAGGCTGGTCCGCCGAGGTCGGATCCTCGGCATCGAACCCGGCGATCGCAGCGAACATGCGGGCGACGTCATCAACGCCGCGCGCGATCGGTCCGATCGTGTCGAACGACGCGCTGACTGGCAGCGCGCCGCGGTTCGGCACTCGCCCGTGCGTGGGCCGCAGTCCGGTCACGCCACAATAGGCAGCCGGCACTCGCACCGATCCACCGGTGTCGGTGCCAAGCGCCGCCTGGCACAGATCCAGTGCCACGGCCGCCGCCGATCCGCCGCTGGATCCGCCCGGCACGTGCAACCGGTTCCAGGGGTTGCGCACCTGACCGGCGATCATGTCGGTGGAGCGCACGCCGAAGCACAGTTCCATCAGGGCCGTCTTGCCAACCACGACGGCACCGGCGCGGCGCAGCCGCTGTACCACTGGCGCGTCGGCTGTTGGCACCCGGTCGGCAAACAACGCCGATCCGCACGCAGTGCGCACGCCTGCGGTGTCGATGTTGTCCTTGACCGCGACAAGCATGCCGTGCAGCAACCCGAGCCAGCGCCCCTCCCGCCGCGCCGTATCCGCGGCCGCCGCGGCACGCAGCGCGCCGTCACGGTCGAGCGTGGCGTAGGCGCGATAGTCCTGGTTGAGCCCGGCAATCCGGTCCAGCGTCGCTTGCAGCGCGGCCGCGGCCGTCATCGAGCAAACTCGGCGTGATGCGCATGCCACCACTCGGCGATGTCGACCCGGCGGGTGAACAGCACCTGCCCCCTGGCTTGCGCATACTCGATGAATTCGCGTAGCGCGTTGATACGGCTGGCCTGGCCGATGAGGCGCGGGTGCAGCCCGATGGACATCATCTTCGGATGCGTCTCGCCCTCACGCCAAAGCTCATCGAAGCCGCGCTTGAGATTGTCGAGGAAGTCCCATGGCCCACCATATCCCGGCAGCAAGCCGAACTTGCCGTCGTTGTAGGTGAAGGAATACGGGACAATGAGGTGCGGCTTGCCCTGCACTTGCGTGTAGTAAGGAAGATCGTCGTTGTAGACGTCCGAGTCGTAGAC
>DASYBP010000579.1:0-3005 GCA_036500715.1 Rhodopila sp. | reverse complement strand
GGCGACCGTGATCTCGAGGCCGGCACGGTCGGGGTGAAGGACCTCGCGACGGGCGATCAGGTATCGGTGCCGACGGATTCGGTTGTTGGCGGGGTGCTTTCGCAGCTGGCGAGGTGAGACCGCCCCTTAGGTATCGCCCTGAACACGATCGGACCCCGGTTCGGTCCGGTTCAGACTCGCTGTCCGCTGTAATCATCCGCGCCACTTGAATTCCAGTAGTTTCGGGGTACGGATTGTTGTCAGGGGCCTGACGTAGCATTCGACCATGCATTCAAGTTGTCGTGAGGAGATCGCCGCGGTCTTGGACGAGCTCGACGCCGACCTGGACCGTGCCTGCGAGCTATCGTTTGACCCGCTGAACCACGCCGGAGCGGTTGCGAATCTTGGAGCGCCTGGAAAAGCTCACGCGGCGGCTGCCCACAACTCACTATTCGTTGCTTACCGGATCCGCGCGGACCTGCTGGCTCGCGACTACAACGACCTGATTGCGATGCCGCCGCCGGTCGGCAACACGCCGCACACAGGCAGCATCCGCAGGCCTCGCTAGGGTCGCCGTATGACCCCGCAGCACTTCTGGACATGGCCGGTCATCCTGACCCTGTGCATTTCCCTTCTTGCGCTCGCAGTCTCAGGCGCATCGCTGACATGGCAGATCGTTTCGTGGCGGCGCAGCGGCCCGCGGGTGAGCGTGAAAACCGTTTCGGGGATCGGCGGCAGGCCTGGCGTGTGGTTCGTCGGCGTCGAGGCGACCAACTCAGGACGCCTCGGAACAGAGATTGAGCAGTTCGGTTTTCAGCTACCCAATGGACGCCACATACAGGCCATCCACGATTATCTCGGCCAGCCGGTTGAACTGCCGATGCCCCTCGCGCCGGGGCGCACAGCGACCATGCGTTACGCCGCCGAGCACATATGGGAGATCCTTCGCCAGGAGGGTGTCTCGGGGGAGAACGTCCGGCCCTATGTCGCTGCTAACTGGAGGCCGGTCAGCACGGGACACGGGCGCTTTGAGGGAGACACGATCGATCTCGGCCAGCTTATCGCGAACCTGCACTGATAAAAGCCACGGCTGTCCTGGCGAATCCCCCGGCTGACCAGGCGATTTCAGTAGGGCGCACAACTGTTACCTTCATGACCGTGGCGGGGCTCCCCCGTAGTAGTCGAAGTTCATGCAGACGATGTCTCCCTTGGCCTTCGCCTCGGGTGCGAACACCACCGCCAGCAGGACCGGAATGACAACGAATCGGGCGATGACTAGCTTCATGGGCATAGCTCTTTGTGGGCCGAGTCGTAGACGGCGGCGGACAGCGCCGGCATCCCCGGCGCCACCGCGTTGATGTGGTCAGGTGGTGTCAGGCAAGCCTTCTGGCCACCGAACAGCAGCGTGTAGTCCGGGCACCCGTCTATTACGTCTCCGTGACGTGCACGGAGGTCGGCTAGGTAGCTGCCCGGGTCGGCGTGGGCCTGGGGTGCGGCGATGAAGGTAGTAGGCCGTGGCAAATTGGTCGATACATAGAATTCTCAAATGCCGAGTGCAACGTCGGGGCGCTCCGCTGCCCTCGATAGCTGTGGCGGATGCGCTGCTGGATGAACGCTGCGAACGGCCCGATCAACTCATCGCCAGAAAGTGGGGTGCAAGGGTTTGAGTGGGACATCACCAGTCGGTGTCATCGCGGAACCAGTCGGTGGCATCGCGGACGGCGCGCAGATCAACGACCGCGCTGGTGTCGGTGTCGCGCTCGCGGCGCTCATTGAGAAGCCGCGCCAGAAACATCCCGATGTGAGACATGTCCTCGGCGGCCCCGCGCGCCAGCCGCACAACGCGGGCGTCGATGTCCAAATCCAGGACGGCCTCCGGCTTAGGCATTCTGGTGCGCGGCAAGCGAAAGCCGCCCAGCCGGTCCTCTAGCTCGCCCGCAAGCCTCGCCAGCTCTTCGACTTTCGCGCTGATCGTGTCCGTCGTCAGTTGGGGCGGGCGTTGCCTGCGGTCGCGGTAGGCGCGCTGGCGGTGCGCATCGGAGCAATAGAGAGCATCGGCGCGGCCGTCGAACGGCTCGCCGCAGTAGGCGCAACGTTGGATCATGCCCTTTAATCGTAACGCCAGCCGTCACATGAAAACCAAGGGAGCCGTCACTTCAGCCGTAACATCGTAACGGCTACCGTGACGGCCCTGGCGCATTGGCGTGACGGCTTTGCGTTACGCTTCGCCGTCTACCGGCGGCAGCTGCCGCAATCGGTAAACCGCCAGGCCCCCGGATCGCGGCCCTTGTGGATGGCTAACTTCATACTCCCGTTGGTTACTGAAGCCCAAGCACCGCGCTTAGCCCGTCGATGCCCCGCGCGTCGTCGCATCCGACGTGTGCCCGTAGATGTCGCCAGTGCCGCGTTTGTCGGCTTGCTGAAGCCGGCTGCCCAAGCTCAGTCGGCCGGTGTCGTCGTCGTCATCGACTTGGCCACCGACAGATTCCCGCGATGACCACACGCCGACGCCGAAGCCAACTTTTCCAGGAGCGCGGCCAGCACCTTCGCCGCGGCCGGCTGACTCGACACCGCCCGCGGGCTATCGAGGACTCGAGCCATCGCGAGAGCGACTTGAGCCAGTCCGGGACGGGCGTCGGCCACGCCATGGATTTCGGCCTCAACGCCGGATTCAACCGGGCCTGGGCCTGTCTCCGCAGGTAGAGACGATTCCCGCTGCTCGGCGTACCTGAACGGCGACACCACCTCGCCGGCATTCTTCCGACGCCGGTACTCGCGCGCCCTTACCCGATGCGCCTCCTGTCTCGTCTGATTTCAAACGAGTAGTGACAGCCCCGCTCGCCCAGGGTTCTGCCAGCGAGCCTCCAATGATCTTTCAGCACAAAGAGCGAGACTGTATTTGGAGTGGCGACAACAACGCGGCCATTCGGGGGCAGGAAAAAGGAAGAGCCGATGAGAAGGGCAATAATCGGCGCGTCCGCGGCAGCAGCCATAGCACTGGCACCCCTCTGCATTCCACCAGCCCA
>DASYBP010000578.1:0-2735 GCA_036500715.1 Rhodopila sp. | reverse complement strand
GACCAAAACCGACGCGCTGATGGCCGGATTGCAGGGCAAGGCGCTGACGGCGGACAAAAAGGCGCAGTTGGACAAGGCCCGGCAACTGTATGACTGGTACGATTACCTCGACGCCTTCCGGCTTGCCACCGCCGCGGCATCCTGAGCCCGCAAGGCCGGACATGGCGGCAACCGGTCAGCCGCGGCTGCGGCGGACGCGACGCTGGCAGGTGTCAGGACTTCCTGTGGACCCGCTGGGTATCGCGGGCGTGTTGCTGCTGCTCCTCATATGGCAGGCGCTGACGCTTGTGGTCCCGGTGGCGTCGCTGCCGGCCCCCTGGGACGTCGTCGCCAGGGCGGCCGCCGACTTCTGGGCGGCACCCGAATTGTCGTTCTACGGCCTCGACACCGGCCTTGCCGGCAGCCTGCTCTACACCGCCACCAACGTGCTGGTGGCCGTGTTGGCGGGCAGCCTGCTGGGCGTCGCCGGCGGCCTGCTGACCGGCCGCATCGGTCTGCTGCGCCAGATCGCCGATCCGGTCATGATGACTGTGGGCACCATACCGATCCTCGTGCTCGCCCCGTTCTTCCTGATCTGGTTCGGCGTCGGCCGCACCAGCGCCCTGCTACTCGTCGTGTTCTACGTCACCGTCATGCTCTACGTCTTTGCCCAACGGGCAACCTTCAATCTGTCGCCGATCTACCAGGACGCCGCCCGCACCCTGGGGGCAGGCAAGCGGCGGATCCTTTGGAACGTCGTGCTGCCGGGCACCATCCCCGAGATTCTGGCCGGCATTCGGATCGCCTTGGCAGGCGCCTGGGGGCTGGAAGCCATCACCGAACTTCTGGGCGCCCAGGCCGGCATGGGCAAGATGATCCAGGTCCTGGCCGGCGCGACCGACGTGCAGGGCATCTTCGCGGCTCTGTTGACCCTGGGCCTGGCCGCGATCCTGTGCGACGGCCTGGCCGCGTGGCTGGTGGGACGAGCCACGACCTGGCACAAGCCGACCCACCCGAATGCCTAGAGCGTGATCGCCTGAGGCTGACCAGCCAGAAAGCGTGAATCAAGCTCTACAAACAAAGCGAGCGCACCCGGATGACCGACACCATCATCGAAGTCCACGATTTATCCCGGCATTTCCGCCGCGCCGATGGTCAGCCGGTCAGCGCCCTGGACCGCGTCTCGTTCAGCATCCCACGCGGGCAGTTTGTGTGCCTGCTGGGCCCATCGGGCTGCGGCAAGAGCACGCTGCTGCAGATCATCTGCGGACTGCTGCGCCAGAGCGATGGCCGCATCGAGGTCGACGGCAGACCCGTCACGGGTCCCGGACCAGACCGTGGCGTCGTGTTTCAGCAAGACAGCGTGTTCCCCTGGATGCGGGTGATCGACAACGTCGAATACGGCCTGAAGTGCCGCGGCCGGCCACGTCACGAACGCGCCGCCATGGCAACGCGCTATCTCGACCTGGTCGGCCTGGGCCACGTCGCCCGCGCCTGGCCGCGCGAGTTGTCAGGCGGCATGCTGCGCCGGGTCGCCATCGCCACGGTGTTTGCCAATGGCGGCAGCGTCCTGTTGCTGGACGAGCCTTTCGGGGCACTGGACTATGTGACACGGCACCAGTTGCACGATGTCCTGCTCAGCCTGTGGGCGGAGCCGGTGGACGGCCGGCTTCGCACCGTTCTCTTTGTGACCCACGACGTGGACGAGGCACTCACCCTCGCCGACCGAATTCTGGTGATGCGCGCCGGGCGTATCATCGACGACCTGGCTGTGCTCAGCCCCCGCCCACGCACCGCAGACAGCCTGCTGCAGCCCCAGATGGTGCAGCACAAGCACACCCTGCTTACCCATCTCGGGCTGGAGCGGCGCCTCCCCCTGGAGCAACCCGCAGAGCAGACGGCATGATGGAAGCGGCCACTCGGACGCTGCGCCGCCATGGCGTGTCCCTGACCGTCCTTATCGGCATGGCGGTGGCCTGGCAGGTGCTGTCGATGATCTACCAGGCCGAGGCGCTGCCCGGCGAGCCGATGGTGCCAGGCTGGCAGATCGTATTCACCCGCACCCTGGTCTCGCTGTCGGATTACTGGCGCGGCGGCCTCGGGGTAAAGGCGGTGGCTGACGGCGCCCAGCCGAGTGCCATCGGCGGCGTGCTGTCGATCCTGGATGCCTCGCTCGATACCATCATCCGGCTCTACACAGGCCTCGCGGTCGGCGCCCTGTTCGGCGGCCTGTGTGGGCTGGCGGTATCCTGGTCGAACTGGTCGCGCCGGCTTGTGGCGCTGCCGTTGCACCTGATCCGGACCCTGCCGCTGCTCGCCATGGTGCCGCTGTTTCAATTGTGGTTCGGAACCTACTTCGTGGGCAAGATCGTCTTCATCGCCTATGGCGTCGGCGTGATTTTCTTCGTCGGCGTGGTCAATGCCGTGCGCAACGTGCCGCGGATCTTTATCGACAATGCCTTCGCCCTCGGGGCGACGCGCTTGCACCTGTACCGCACCGTCATTCTGCCCGCCATCTTCCCGGAATTGCGCTCGACGATCCTGCTCAGCCTCGGCACCGGCTGGGCCGCGACACTTGGCGCGGAGTACCTCGGAGCACAGTCCGGCCTTGGATATATAATTGTATATTCAGAGCAGTTCGCCTACCTCGACCGCATGTTTCTCGTCGCTCTGGTGATCGTGGTCTACGCCTGCGTCAGCTATGCGGTGTTCAATCGTATCGCGTTGAAAGCGTTGGCGTGGATGCCCCGAGGAAG
>DASYBP010000577.1:0-1517 GCA_036500715.1 Rhodopila sp. | reverse complement strand
GGGCTGCCGGCGGCGCAGGGTCTGACGGTGACCGAGGCGTTTTATTGGGACCTGAACGACAGCACGCGCGCTTTTAGCCACCGGTTCGGCCAGCAGTTCAACGGCCGTATGCCGACGGCCAACCAGGCCGGCGTTTACTCCTCCGTGCTGGCGTATCTCGGCGCGGTAAAGGCTGCCAATACGATCACCGGCGAGGACGTCATCGCGCGGATGCGCAAGCAGCCGATCGAGGACAAGCTGTTCGGCACAGTCACGGTACGCCAGGATGGGCGAGCGGTGCACGACATGTACACGTTCAGGGTGAAAACGCCCGCCGAATCGAAGGGACGCTGGGACGACTACACCCTCCTGGCGCGCATCCCGGGCGATGCGGCATTCCGCCCGCTCAGCGAGGGCGGCTGCAAACTGGTCACGCAATAGGAACTGAAGATGCCCGATCCGATCACCAATGAAAACTGGCCCAGTGCACTATACGATTCGCTGCGCGCCAGCAACGTCACCCAGTTCTGTTACGTTCCCGATGCCGGACACAAGGTGCTGATAGATCGCTCGCTCGCCGATCCGGATGTGCATTCGGTGCCGCTGACGACCGAGGAGGAAGGCGTCGCCATGGTTGCCGGCGCCGATCTCGGCGGCCAGCGCGCCGTGTTGCTGATGCAGTCCTCCGGCGTCGGCAATTGCATCAACATGTTGTCGCTCACGCAGGGCGGCCGCTTCCCGTTCCTGACGCTGATCTCGATGCGTGGCGAGTTCGGCGAGGGCAATCCGTGGCAGTTCGCCATGGGCCAGGCAGTTGAACCGGTGCTGAAGGCGATGGGCGTAATCGTACTGCGATCAGAACATCCAAGCGACGTCATTCCGTGCGTCACAGCGGCCATCACGATGGCGTTCCAGTCGGGCCATCAGGTCGCCGTGTTGCTGACGCAGCGCCTGATCGGCGCCAAGAAATTCTAGGGGTCAAGCCGCGATGGCCAGATTAAGCAAGCTGCAAACAGCGACTTTGCCTGATGCCGTACTGGATCGCCGTCAGGCGGTGCCGGCACTGATCGAGAACCCAGCCGACTTCCTGATGATCGCCGGGCTCGCCGGCACCGCCTGGGAGCTCTCCGCGCTGACCCACGGATCGCCCAGCCTGTTTGGCCTTGGCGGCGCTATGGGGGCGGCCCCGATGATGGGCCTGGGTCTGGCATTGGCTCAGCCAAAGCGGCGCGTGCTGGTGGCGACCGGCGACGGCGAGCTGCTGATGAACGTCGGTGCGTTGGCAACGATTGCCTTGCAGAACCCGCCTAACCTGACGATCATCTGTGTTGACAATGGCCACTACGGTGAAACCGGCAACCAGGACAGCCACACCGGCCTTGGTGTTCGCCTGGATATCATCGCCTCAGGCTGCGGGTTTCCGATCGTGCACACCGTCAACACCGCGGCCGATATGGCGGAGGGCCGTCGCCTCGTCCGCGAAGGTAGCGGCCTGACCTTCATCCTGCTGCGGGTGACAGAAGGCCCAGCGACGCACG
>DASYBP010000576.1:0-1912 GCA_036500715.1 Rhodopila sp. | reverse complement strand
CTGATCGGCGGTGCGGCGGGCGCGCTGGGCGGCGTGGCGACGACGCCGCACCCGCCGCCGCGGTATTATCAGCAGCCCGAGTATCCGCCGCCGCCGCCGCCGCCTTACCAGTAGGTATTAGTCCGCGAACAGGCCGACCGGGGCGCCCCTGGCCGGCGCGCGGGCGCGAAACAAGCCGCCGAGGGTCGGGTGGCGGGCGAGAATCTCAGCGGATTTGCCGTCTCGCAGGGAGGTTACATAAAGCATGTCGCCGGCAAAACAGGGCATCGTCGGGCCAGGCACCGGGAATGCCCATTTGCGCAGCAACTCGCCTGTCGGACTGAAGCAATTCAGGCAGCCGGCGGACGGACCGGCGACCCAGTAGTTACCGTGGACATCCGTGGCGGCGCCGTCCGGGCGGCCGTCTTCATTGCTCAGCATTGCCAGAATCCGGTGGTGGCCGCGGCCGCCGGTGTCAGGGTCGAAGTCCCAGGCCTCGATGAGGCCCGGTGTCGAATCGGCATGATACATGACGCGCCCGTCAGGGGACCAGGCCAGACCATTTGAGTTCGCATAGCCGGCCTGTTGCTTGCTGATCCGTCCATCGGCGGTCACGCGGTAGAGAGCGGCGGTTGGCTGGCGGGGCGAGTTGCCATCCAGGGTTCCGACCCAGAAGGCGCCGTCCGGTCCGACCTTTCCGTCGTTCAGGCGGTTGACCGGGGGCTCGTCGATCTTTTGCGTGAGATCGGTGAGTGCGCCGGATCTGGGGTCGAACAGCACGACGTGGTGCTGCTGGGCGACGACCAGGCGGCCGGAGCGGCACAGGCCGAAGCTGCCGACGACTTCGGGAAAATCCCAAGACTGGCGCGCGCCCGTATCAACGTTCAGCGCGTTGATCCGTTTGCCATTGATGTCACAGAATAGCAGCCGCCGCGTTGCGGCGTCCCACACCGGGGATTCGGCGACACCACAGCGCGCATCCCACACCAGTTCGAAATCACTCATCGACGAGGCTCCTTCGCTATACCGGACTACGGTTCGAGAACTTGGTCAAATCCCCCGGCTTGCGGGATGCGACAGGGGATGGTGAGAGAGACAGATGGATCGGATCGAGGCAATTTTTGGCGAACAGGCGGGGCTGGCGCAGCGCTTGCTGGCGGGTCTGGACGCCCCGGGCGACGACGGATCGCATGATCGGTCGCATCTGCTGCGGGTTGCGCAAAATGCAATGGACATCGCCGCGGCGGAACGCGGCTGCGACCTGCGGGTGCTTACAGCGGCCATCGTCCTGCACGACTGCGTCGCGGTGGAAAAGAATTCACGGCAACGATCACAGGCGTCGCGGCTGGCGGCGGCCGAGGCTCGGATGATCCTGACGGTGATCGGATGGCAGGCGGATTGGATCGATCAGGCGGCGCACGCGATCGAGGCACATAGCTTCTCGGCCGGGATTGTCCCGGAAACCTTGGAAGCGCGGATCTTGCAGGACGCCGACCGGCTCGACGCGATCGGGGCGATCGGCATCGCGCGCTGCTTCTACGTCGCGGGCCGGATGAGGTCGAGCCTGTATGATCCAGCCGATCCGTCGGCGGCGCATCGGGCCTTGGATGATGGGGCGTTTGCATTAGACCATTTTGGCGCGAAACTTTTCCAGGTCGCGAAGAACTTTCAGACCGAAAGCGGCCAGGCATTGGCGGCGGCACGAACCAGGACGATGCGTGACTTCGTCGCGGCATTGCTGAACGAGATCGGGGAGGACAGCAGATGATACGGGCGGCGATTGTTGGACTGGGCTGGTGGGGCCAGAATCTTGTCAACAGCGTGCGCGGCAGCGGGGCGGTACGGTTTACCGCGGCCCATACCCGCAATCAGGCGACCGCAGCGGGGTTCTGTGCCGAGGCGGGGCTGCGGTGGGTCGATACGCTGGATGCGA
>DASYBP010000575.1:0-5839 GCA_036500715.1 Rhodopila sp. | reverse complement strand
GTACACCGTGAGATGGCCGCCGTTCTGCACGATGCCGGTTTCCAGCCCGGCAAAGATGTTGGTGACGAAGCCACCGAACAACAGCAGCGCCAGCGAACCCATCGCCACCAGCGCCGCCGTCATGAACGACCGCCGTCCATTTCGGGAAATGTTGCGGAACGCCAGGCGGAACATCATGACACCAACATCCCGTCCCGAATGGAGAAAGTCTGGTCGGCTTCGCGCATCAACCGGTCGTCGTGCGTGCTGAAGATGAAGCTGGTGTGGAAGCTTTCCTGCATCTGGCGCATCAGCGCGATGATCGCGGCCCCGGTTGCGCTGTCGAGGTTAGCGGTCGGCTCGTCGGCCAGCACCAGCGCCGGTTCCTTGACCAGCGCTCGGGCGATGGCGACGCGCTGCTTCTGGCCGCCGGAAAGTTCGTTGGGGCGCTGGTTGGCCTGCGCCTGAAGCCCCACCGCGGCCAGCATCGAGTCGGTCCGGCGCCGGCGTTCGCCCGCCGGGGTGCCCAGCAGCAGGAGTGGATATTCCACGTTCTCAAAGGCGGACAGAACGGGGATCAGGTTGAACGATTGAAACACATAGCCGATGTGGCGGGCGCGGAAGTCGGCCAGCGCGTTGTCCGACAGACGAAGGACGTTCTGGCCGCTGACCTCGATCCGCCCCGCATCGGGCAGGTCTATGCAGCCGATCATGTTCAGCAGCGTGGTCTTGCCGCTGCCGGAGGGTCCGACAATCACGGTGAATACCCGCGGCGCGATCGCGAGGCTGAGGTCGCGGACCGCCGGGATCGAGACCGCACCCACTTTGTAGGTGCGTGCGACGTGGTCAAGCCGGACGACGGGAGAGTTGGCTTGTTCACTCATGCGGCGCTATCCTCTGGTACCAGCGGGTACCTTTTGCGCCTCGTTTACGGTACCGGCTGGTACCGGGTCAAGGAGTTTTATGTCGCACACTTCATCGTCGATTCGAAGCCGCATCATGGAGGCGGCGTTCAGCGCGTTCATGCAGTTTGGCTATGAGGGTGCCAGCACGAGCGAGATCGCCCGCCTGGCGCGCGTTTCCAAACGCGATCTGTACGCACATTTTCCGAATAAGCAGGCAATGCTGGAAGCCTGCGTCACGGAGCGTGCCGAACGAATGCGGCGTCCGCTGGAGCTGCCGGTGCCGCGGACGCAGTCGGCGCTGCGCCAGACGCTGACCGACTATGGCACGACGGTCTTGCGCGAGCTCAGCGAGCCCGAAGTGCTGGCCACCTTTCGGCTGGCGATCCTCAATGCCGAAGCCGCGCCGGCCGTGGCGCAGACACTGGACCGGTTTGGACGCTCGGAGACGACGCGCGCGCTGGAGGCTTTACTGTCGGATGTGCGGGGGTTGCTGAACGACGCCGACCCGCAAACGATGGCCCGGATTTTCTTCTGCATCCTGATGGGCGACCTGCTGCTCAGGCTGATCATGCGTGTGGCGGAAGCGCCGAGCGAGACGGAGGCGCTTGGCCGCGCCGAACTGGCGACGAACTGCCTGCTGCGGCTATATGGCGCTGCCTGAGAGGTGTTCCTGTAGCCGCGGCATCAGTTCCACCAGGTTGCAAGGCCGATGGCGGTTGTCCAACTGCGACAGCAGGATATCGTCCCACCCGTCCTTGACCGCACCGGTGCTGCCGGGCAGTGCGAACAAGTAGGTACCGCCGGCAACGCCGCCGATGGCGCGGGACTGCATCGTCGAGGTGCCGATCTTCTGGTAACTCAACATGCGAAACAGTTCGCCGAAACCCTCGATGCGCTTTTCCATGACACGATCGAAGGCTTCTGGGGTGACATCGCGGCCGGTGATGCCGGTGCCGCCAGTGGTGATGATGACGTCGATCTGGGGATCGGCAATCCACCGGCGCAGCAGGGTCTCGATCGCGGCGGTATCGTCTTTCTCGATAGCCCGGGCGGCGACACGATGCCCGGCCTTGACAACTCGTGCGGCGAGCGTGTCGCCGGATGTATCGTTGGCTGCGCTGCGCGTATCGGACACCGTCAGGACAGCGATGTTAACCGGGAGGAAAGGGCGCGTGTCGTCCAGGCCGGCCATGGGTTGGGTCTCCGGGCGCCGGAGGTCAGTGGAAGCCCGGCGTCAGCAACGCCATTCTGCGCCCGTGCGCGGGCGGCGTGAAGCGGGGGAACTCGCCGGCCGCCAGGTCGTCCAGGCTGGGGGCCGGCAGGTGCATACGGGCGGCGTAGATCCAGGAGTAGACCAGCGCGTGGGTGACGAAGGCACGTGTTTCCGCTACCGGGACGGCTTCAACGAACAACAACGGGTCACCGTCGTCGCGAATTTCGGAACTCCAGCGAAGAAAACTTCCGGGTCCCGAATTGTAGCTCGCCAACATTCGCATCAGATCGTTATCGATCCCGTCAAGGTGAGACAGATACGCGACATAACGCTGGCCGATTTCAAGGTTTGATGCCGGGTCGTGCAATCGCGCTGGCGCATAGAACGAGTTACCGGTGATATATTGTGCCGTTGCCGGCATGATCTGCATTAGCCCGCGAGCGCCGGCCGGAGATATCGATTTAGTATCGAAATTGGATTCCAGCCGGGTCAATGCGTACACCAGAGCCGGATCGATACTGAAACCACCGGCTGGCCGCAGCGTTGGTATAGCGAAACGGAGTTCATCGTGGCGGCGCCCGTCCTGAGACTGCAGCGCTGATGCCATCTGGGCCGCACAATCCGGCAGACCGACCGCCGCTGTCACCATCATGAGCGACCGGCCGAACACCGGATCTGCCTGCGCCTTCGACCACAGGCCACGCAGTTCCGCCTCGGCCCGGTCGGGCTGCGCAACCTGCAACAAGGCAAAGGCGCGCAATCCGGCCTGTGTCGCGGCGACCGCATCGACGTCCGCCTGACTGACCAGTTCCCCGCTGGTCAGTTCCCCGCTGGGCAAGATACCCGTGTCCATTCGCAGAATCCGGCGCGCCAGCAAGCCGTGCAGGGTCAGCCGCTGTTCGGCCGCCACCTGAAGCCATTTCACCGTGGCGGAGGCATCCTGCAATCTCCGACTGGCGCGCGAGGCCCAGAATGCCGATGCCGCGTGCAGATGGGCCGACGTCCGCGGCGC
The DNA here is from genome assembly GCA_036500715.1 of Rhodopila sp. Classification (GTDB taxonomy): domain Bacteria; phylum Pseudomonadota; class Alphaproteobacteria; order Acetobacterales; family Acetobacteraceae; genus Rhodopila. The sequence goes on along the minus strand of DASYBP010000575.1, from coordinate 2,730 downwards.
GGTCGCGCCAGCGCCGAACAGGCCGCGGGCCAACTCTATGCGATCCAGCCGCCACGCCGCGAGGCCGCCGATATAGAACGCGAGGCTGGGCTGAGCCGCCGTCGCGGCGACATTCAGCGCCGCCTGCGCGACACGCAGCGCCCCAGCGTCATCATTTCGTATAAATAATATTTGCGCCACTTCGGCGCGAAGCTGAGCGGTGTAGGCGGGCGACAGATTGCTGGCGGCGGCGATGAGGCGGAGCGCCGAAGACGTGTCGCCCCGCTGTGCCCGGTCGATAACATTTCGATCCAATATAACATCACGTGCCAAATCCGTTCGCGGGAGGTCAAGATCATCCGGCGCAGGATAGGGGTCCGCGGCGCGACCGAGGGCGCTCGCTTCGGGTGCCGTCGGCGGCGTCGCCCCTTCGGGCAATTTGGTCACCAGCAGGGCATGCACGGCTATCGCGTCCGGCAGATCGCGATAGCGCGTAAGCCAGTCCGCCAATTCGTTCGGCGTCGATCGATGATGGCGGCCCAAGTATCGGTCCGCAAGGAGGGTTCCCAGCAGAAGTGGATCTTCCAGAGCAGAGGCGGATTGGACTGCCATCGGAATATTTCCGCGCGCCTGAGACGCGAAAATCTGTCGCACCAGGGCGGCATCGTTCGGTGTCAGCGGCCGAGGGAACGCGACCGCTGGCGCACTGCCGTGGCGCACGCGCGCAGCGGCGTGCGCGGCCTCATCAGCGCGTTGCTCGTTTGCAGCGTGCGTCCCGGCGCCCCTCCCCGACCCGGACGTCTGTCCGTGCGCGGCGGATGAAATCGACCCCGCAATGATCGCTGCTCCGGCAAGTATTGCCCGAGCATTGGGAAGGCGGGAGAGTGTATAACCGATCCCTGGCATGCCGTCTCGCTAGCCGCTCTCGAGATGAGACGCAACCACCTGCTACGAGACAATTATCAGGATTAGGACGAATCGCAGGATTAAGTGGAGTTTCGCAGCCGATAGCAGGCTGTCACGTTTACGTTTGTGTTTCGTCAAGGGCGCGGCGCAGCAGACGCAACCCCGCCCAGGCGTCCCGCCGCAAGGGCGGGTTTTTCAGCAGTTCGGGGAGCCCTGGAAGCGCCAGCGACGGAAGCGGGGTGCCCATACCGGGTATGCTCGTCTCTATCCAGCCGCGCGGATGGCGCCGCCGGTTCTGTGTCGGCGGCAGCAGGCTTCGGGCCGCCAAGCCGCTGAACACCACAAGCCGGTGGGGTTTCAGTAGCACGATCAAGCGGTGCAGGAAGGGTTGGCAGATGGCGATCTCGCTCGGCGAGGGCGGACGACCACCTGGTGGGCGCCAGGGCAGCAGCGGCGTCAGCATCAGGTCTGCCCGCGTCAGGCCGATGCTGCCCAGCACCTGGTCGAGCAACTCCCCCTCCGCGCCGGCAAACGGGTGCCCGCTGCGGTCTTCCTCCCGGCCGGGCGCGTCGCCGATGATGAGCGTCGGGCTGGCCGAATTGCCTTCGGCGAACACAAGGTTGCTGGCGGTGTCGCGCAGGGCGCATCCGTCGAAGCCGGCGATCGCGGCTCGGAGTTCCTCCAGCGTCGTTGCCTGTGCCGCGGCGGCAAGCGCACGTTCGCCGGGGGTACCGTGGGTGGGTGTGGACGCTGGGCGGGGCGGAGGCACCGGCTTGGCAGCGACCGGGCGCAACCTGTCGATGGGGTCGACGTCGATGGCCTCGTCGGCACCCCATTCGAGCTGGAGGCACAACAGTGCCAACGCGTCATCCAAGCAGGGCGGCCCTGAAGCGGTCTCGTTCTATATGAGGAACGAGGTTCTTCTTGCCATCGTGCGTCGCTGGGCCTTCTGTCACCCGCAGCAGGATGAAGGTCAGGCCGCTACCTTCGCGGACGAGGCGACGGCCCTCCGCCATATCGGCCGCGGTGTTGATGGTGTGCACGACCGGAAACCCGCAGCCTGAGGCAATGATATCGAGGCGAACGCCAAGGCCGGTGTGGCTGTCCTGGTTGCCGGTTTCGCCGTAGTGGCCATTGTCGACACAGATGATCGTCAGGTTGGGCGGATTCTGCAACGCGATGGTGGCCAACGCACCGACGTTCATCAGCAGTTCGCCATCGCCGGTCGCCACCAGCACGCGCCGCTTCGGCTGAGCCAAGGCCAGACCCAGGCCCATCATCGGCGCCGCCCCCATGGCGCCGCCAAGGCCGAACAGGCTGGGCGATTCATGGGTCAATGCGGAGAGTTCCCAGGCGGTGCCGGCGAGCCCGGCGATCATCAGGAAGTCGCCTGGGTTCTCGATCAGTGCCGGCACCGCCTGACGGCGATCCAGCACGGCCTCGGGCAAACTCGCTGTTTGCAGCTTGCTTAATCTGGCCATCGCGGCTTGACCCCTAAAATTTCTTGGCGCCGATCAGGCGCTGGGTGAGCAACACGGCGACCTGGTGGCCCGACTGGAACGCCATGGTGATGGCCGCCGTGACACACGGAATGACGTCGGATGGATGTTCCGCCCTCAGTACGATCACGCCCATCGCCTTCAGCACCGGTTCGACCGCCTGACCCATCGCGAACTGCCACGGGTTGCCTTCGCCGAACTCGCCGCGCATCGAGATCAGCGTCAGGAAGGGGAAGCGGCCGCCCTGCGTGAGCGACAACATGTTGATGCAATTGCCGACACCGGAGGACTGCATCAGCAACACGGCGCGCTGGCCGCCGAGATCGGCGCCGGCAACCATGGCGAC
>DASYBP010000574.1:0-3172 GCA_036500715.1 Rhodopila sp. | reverse complement strand
TCTGGGCTCACGGGGAGAGGGTAGGTCTGTGCCGAAGCTGGTGTGGCGGTGAAGTTGGTGGCGGAGCTTCGGTCTGGTGTCATGACGGAGACTGAGGTGGCCCGCATCGAGCGCGACGAGCAGGCCGGCTTGGCTGACCTTGCGCTTCAGCTTGCCGAGACGAAGCAGTTGACGGCGGCGCTTCAGGCCGAGATCGTGCCGGCGCAGGTGGCGATGGCGGGAGAGCGCCGTCGCTGCTGTGTGTCTTGCGGGCGCCTGCTGGCCAGCAAGGGCCATTACCCCGTCACGTTCCGTTCTTTGTTCGGCGATGTGCCGGTGCGGGTTCGACGGCTGCTTGCCTGTCCCTGTCAGGGACAAGGCGAGGTGAAGAGTTTCGGCGTGCTGGATCTCGGCCATGATGCGGTCGCACCAGAGTTGGCCTACGTCACGGCCCGATATGCGGCGCTGGCGCCGTTCGGCAAGGTCGCGGAGCTGCTGTCCGAACTGCTGCCGATCAGCGGGGCGCAGAACGCGGGCACGGTCCGAAACAGAACGCGGCGGGTGGGCGAGAAAGTCGTGCGCCAGCACGCCACCGAGATGGCGACGCAGACCGCGAGCTCGCCCGGCGGCGCTGTGGTGGTCGGGCTCGTATGAGGGGTCTCCTGTCAAGCAGGGTTTTAGTGGTCGGGCGATGAAATTTACTTTCGTGGATTTGTTCGCGATTTGGTGCCGCCAAGCCCTTCTTAACGACACGTTTCTCTGTTCGGTCGCAGAGCCGTTTCTCCGTCCCGGCCTGGAAGGCGCACAGGCGCCGCGCGTAGCCGCGGTCAAGAATGGCCGCAGGCCATCGCCGAAGGCGGCGCGCAGCGTTCTTGACGGCGGCGAGCACGGCGCCACCCTGGCCCAGGCTGGGGCTGCCGGTCGGGCCGTCAATCCTTCAGTGCGGCCAGGCCCCGATACACGGCGACAAACCTGGCCCCGTCCCATCTCTCACTTACACCATCCCGGGCGCCCCCCATTGGCTCAGGCCAACCGGCCTGCAAGCTCGTATGCGGTGGAACCATCCGGTTCCGTGCCATGATGCCCCAATGCGCGGGGCCAGGTTGGGGGGCCTGGAGGAGTGGGACCAATCTTGATGTCGGCGTCTTTCAGCCATAGCCCGACACGGCGCCCCACCCACCCAGGTTCGTGTCAGGCAGCGGCTTTCGGGATCAACCCGGCAAGCGCGGCGTGCCTGAATTCCGCTGTTCTCTCCTCTATCGTTCTGCCTTGGTCATGCTGCGGCGACCGCCGAGGCAGAAGGCCTGACGGTCACCGCACCCGCCGGCAACTCGCCGGTCTCGACGTAGCGCCACAGGGCCACCAGCAGTTTGCGGGCAAGCGCTACAGCCATCACCTTGCGGATGCGCCCTTTGGCCCCGCCGGTGCGCGCCATGAACCATTGGCTCAGCGCGCTCTGGGGCTGCAACCGCAGCCACCGCCAGACCAATTGCATCAGCAGCCGGCGCACCCGCGGGTTGCCGCTCTTGCTGATCCCTTGCTCGCGTTCCGAACCGCCACTGTTGAATGGCGTCCCAGCCAGGCCGACGAAGCTGGCAAGCGCCTGACGGTCGCGGAACGAACGGCAAAACACCTCGTACGCCAGCTCGGTCGCCGTGCCCAGGCCCAGTCCATAGAGCGCGACCAGCGCCTGGATCTGTTGCGCCGCGCGGTCCGGTTTCTCTGTCATGAGAACCTGCTCGCGCGCCGTCTCGATCTCATTGAGCTGCGCACTCAGCAACTGGTGCCGCGCCATCAGCCGCCGCAGCTCTGCCATGAGTTGCTCCGGCAACCGTTCGCCCGCGAACGTGCGCAGCGTCTCCAGCCACTCGGCCGCCTTCTTCAAACGTGGCTTGAACCCAGACACACCGTGCAGGCACAGCAGGTTTTGCATCCGGTTCTCCACGCCGATCCGCTCGCTCACCAGCCGCTCGCGCTCCCGGCCCGGGCGGCGTTGGTCCTCCTCGGTCTCGCTCGGGATGGCGACCATCGAGCAGGCCCGCGGCTCACCGCGCAACCAGGCCAGCAGCGTGCGCAGCAGCATGTCGAGGTCGAGCCGGTCGGTTTTCACCCGTCGCTTCTTGCGGTCAACCGGGATGCTGGCCGGATGCATGATGTGCACTTCGATGCCTTGAGCAATCAGGTAGCGCGCGATCCAGAAGCCGTCCCGGCCCGCCTCGTAGGTCAGCACCACACGCTCGATCGTCCGGCCGGCCTTGGTCGCTTCCGCTTTCCAGTGCTCCAACTGCTTCAGCAGGCCCGCCACGTCGCGCGGGTCCAGCCGCCGGCGCGGGCGGCGCGTCACACCGGGCACAACGGCCCCGACTTCCCACGACTTGCCGCTCAATTCCAGCGCCACAGTCAGTGTGGTATTGTGGTCGTAGGCGGCCGGGGGGTTAGAGGGGCCGGTCTGGTTGGTCATCGGATCGCTCCTGTCTTTCGGTGTGACAACCGATAGAAGATCCAATGTCTCAGCTGCCAACCCCCATAGTATCTTGATGGTGGCTACGTACGCAGCCGGCACTGCCAGGAGGAGCGCCATTTCGAGGTGATCGCGGGCAAGGTGATCGATGCCGCTGGCACCCAGCACCGCTTCGCCTTCGCCCGTAACGGCCAGGCGGCCTCGGCCGAGGCGTTCGCGCAGGTCCTCGTCGCGGCCGGGGTGCACGCCGACACGCCGGCCACGGTGCTGTGCGATGGTGATGCCGGGTTGTGGCGGCTGCAGCGCGAGGCGCTGCCGGCGGCCACGGTCGTGCTGGACTGGTGGCACGTCGCCATGCGCTTTGAGCACGCGCTGCAGACGGCGCGCGGTCTCGGCGCGGGTACGGCCGACGCTGATGAGGCGGTTCGTGGTCTGGAGCGTGCAAAATGGCGCCTCTGTCACGGCCGCTGGATAGGGTGCCGACGTAAACTTGCTGGCCTATACCGCTGGACGAAGCGCCAGCACCTGCGCGCGATCGCCGGCATCGACCGTCTTCGGCGACACGTCAGCGAGCTTTTCGGCTACCTCGAGCGCAACCAGGACATGCTGGTGCACTATGCTGCCCGACGTCGACGGGGTGAGCTGATCTCGACCGCGTTCGTCGAGAGCGCGGTCAACGAGATCGTGGCCAAGCGCATGAACAAGAAGCAGCAGATGCGCTGGACCAGGACG
>DASYBP010000573.1:0-20074 GCA_036500715.1 Rhodopila sp. | reverse complement strand
TGGCGGTCGAACGGCGCGAGCGTCAAGGTCTCAAAACACAGGAACGGCTTCGTGGCATCGGGCAAGGTGGCGGGTTGGACCAGCAACAGGTTCTCCAGCCGAATGCCATACTGGTCAGGCAAATAGAGCCCCGGCTCGTCTGACAGGATCATGCCTGCGGCGATCGGCACCGGACGAGCCAGGCGCGATATGCTGACCGGCCCCTCATGTACCGACAGGTAGCTGCCGACGCCATGGCCGGTACCATGGTCATAGTCCAGACCGGCTTGCCAGAGCGCCAGACGAGCCACCGCGTCAAGGTGGGCACCACCGACGCCCTTGGGGAACACGGCGGTGGCCAGTGCGATATGGCCTTGCATGACGCGGGTCACCCTGTCCTGGAGGCCTTCCGGGGGCGTGCCGGGGCCAGTCCAGACCGTGCGCGTGATATCGGTCGTTCCGTCGGGGTACTGCGCGCCTGAGTCTATCAGATAAACCTCGTTCGGCTTGATCGGGCGGTTGGTCTGGTGGGTCACCCGGTAGTGGATGATTGCCCCGTGCTCCCCGGCGCCGGAAATCGCCGGGAAGCTTTCGCCGCGAAACCCCTCGACCTCGCCACGGAATTTCAGCAGCGCGTCCGCCGCCGAGATCTCCGTCTGCTCGCCCGCGGGGGCGGCAACCGACAGCCAGTGCAGGAAACGGCAGACGGCGGCCGCATCGCGCAAATGGGCGGCGCGGACCCCCCGCTGCTCACCGTCGTTCTTGCACGCTTTTGGCAACAGGCATGGGTCACTGCCGGCGGACACCAGCGCTCCAGCCTTGACCAACTGCTGCGCGAACCAGATCGGCGATCCGGCGGGATCGACCCGAACCGTCTTATCCTTCAGTCCGCGCAGTGCCGGCAGCAGTTGCGTGCGATCAAGGACAGAAACCGCATTGCCCAGCCAGCTTCGCGTCTCGGGCGTGATCTTGGCGGGGTCGATAAACAGATCCGCCGCACCGTCGGCGTGCACCACGGCAAAGCTGAGGACGATCGGCGTAAACGGCACATCGCCGCCGCGGATGTTGAGCAGCCACGCGATCGAAGCCGGGTCAGTCAGCACCGCCGCATCCTGCTTTGCCTCCCGCAACAGGCTCGCGACCTCAGCCCGCTTTTCCTCCGACGACCGGCCGGCGTAGGACAGGGGATGTGGCCTGGCCGGCACAGCTGGCGAGGCGGACCGATCGATCCAGACTGCGTCGATGGGGTTGTTTTCGACGGCCACCATTTGCAGACCCGCATCGGAAAAGCGGGCGAGGCTTTCCTCACTGATCAGCCAGGGATCGTAGCCGATGCGACCGGACGGAGCCTGGCTGGCCAGCCAAGTGGGCGGCGGTTGTTCAGTGATGTGCAGGCGCTGCCACAGCGTGGGGTCGGTCTGTTCGGCAAGTTGCAAGACATAGCGACCGTCAGTGAAGACCGCCGCCGTCGAGGCCAGCACAACGGCCAGCCCCGCGCTGCCGGTGAACCCGGTCAGCCAGGCCAGTCGTTCAGCAGAGGCTGGAACATATTCGCCCAGATGCTCGTCTGCGCGCGGGACAATAAAGCCGTCGAGGCCCTGCTGAGCCAACGCCTGCCGCAGCGCGGATAACGCTGATGCACTCATTTTCGACCCTTCGAAGGTTTGAGTGAGACAAAATTTATGGCTTGTTAACAAAGCATGCGTCAGATGCATGGCAGTGCGCACATTTTCCGGTCTTAATCCTCATGTCATGCCGCCCATGTTGCACTGCATCAAAGCCCGGGGCGCCCGCCATGTGACGTCGCGCTGTGCCTGGGTCTGTATGGACATTCGCCGTGAGCGCTCACACCGCCGACTCTCAGTTCTCCTTCAAGCTTCCCAGCTTGAGCTATATCGACGCGAAATGGGAAGAGCCAAACCTACTGGAACCCTCCGCCGCACCGCAAACGACGCGCAGGCGCGGCCTGGTTGCTTGGTTCTCCAGGCAGGCGGCAGCCGTCAGCACATGGCGCCGGGACCGCAAGGCCGCATTGGAACTCGCTGCCATGTCGGATCGCGATCTGGCCGATATCGGGCTGAGCCGGTCCGACGTCTCTCGCGTGTTCGACCCCGCGTTTAACCAGGATTTATGCCATCGCGCCAGCTACTCCTGAGCGTCTTGGCTACATCTGACAGCGGCTTCAGGCGGCCCAGCCATCGCCGGATCATCTGGGCGCGGACCATGGCGGTACCACCCGGACGCGCCAGCGATGTTCAATCTATAGCGCCGACCGTCGAACTGATGATCTCGGACAGCCGCCGCCAGTCCGTCAGCAGCCAATAAGCTGCCAGCAGCGCTATGATCCCGAACAACGGAGCGGTAAGCGCTTTGCCACCGCGCAATTGGTGTCGCGACCCCGCCATTTTCGATCTCCAGCCACGCATGGACCCTGGCAACCGATGGCCGCAAAACTTAGCGGGAACAACCCAGCCGCGGCGATAGCTGAGATGGCTGCTTCACGCCAGGCGCATAGGTACCGATACTTTCGCTGGGACATACTGGCCCGGCAGACCTGACCGTACCACTGGGGAAACGCCACGTGAGCCAAAACACCGCTGTCGCCATGGCACCCCCTGTGGCCGCCGAGGCCGCCAAGGTTTCCGAGACTGGAACCACGTTTACTGTCCTCGTGTCGCTCAGTCTTTGCCACTTTCTGAACGATATGAATCAGTCGCTGGTGCCGGCGATCTATCCGATCCTGAAGACCGCCTACCGGCTCGATTTCGGTCAGATTGGCCTGATCACGCTGGCGTTCCAGCTCACCGCCTCCCTGCTGCAACCTCTGGTCGGGTTGGCAACCGACAGACGGCCGACACCTTTCTCCCTACCGGTCGCCATGGGCTGCAGCCTGCTCGGTTTGCTGCTGCTCTCGGTTGCCAACAGCTACCCCCTGATCCTGACCGCCGCCGCCATGGTTGGCCTGGGATCGTCCGTTTTCCATCCGGAATCGTCGCGTGTCGCCCGCATGGCGTCCGGCGGCCGCTACGGCTTTGCTCAGTCGTTGTTCCAGCTTGGCGGCAGCTCCGGCTCGGCGATCGGACCTCTGCTGGCAGCATTCGTCGTGGTACCGCTCGGCCAGAGCAGCATCGCCTGGTTTTCCGCCGCCGCCCTCCTGGCGATCGCTATACTGATCAACGTCAGTGTCTGGTACTCCCGCCATCCTGCGATGGCCGAGCGGCGGGGCCGCCGTTCCCCTGCCGCCATCCCTGCCTCGCCCCTACCGCGCGGCAAGGTTATCGGCGCAATTGCCGTAATCCTGATCCTGCTGTTCTCGAAAAACGTCTATACCGCCAGTCTCAGCTCCTACTACACGTTCTACCTGATCCAGAAATTCCAACTGTCCGTGCAGAGCGCGCAATACATGTTGTTCGCGTTCCTCGGCGCCGTCGCGGCCGGGACCTTCGCCGGCGGCCCGATCGGCGACCGCTTCGGCCGCAAGCCGGTAATCTGGTTCTCCATTCTGGGCGCTTTTCCGTTCGCCTTGATGCTGCCCTACGCAGGGCTGGTTTGGACCTGTGTCCTGAGTGTGGTGATCGGCCTGATCCTGGCGTCGGCTTTTTCCGCGATTATCGTTTATGCCCAGGAACTGCTGCCCGGCCGGATCGGGCTTGTGGCCGGCCTGATGTTCGGCTTTTCGTTCGGCTTGGGCGGCCTGGGCGCCGCGGCGCTGGGACGCATCGCGGACGCCACGGGGATCGAGACTGTGTACCGCGTATGCTCGTTCCTGCCGCTGATCGGATTGCTCACCGCTCTGCTTCCGAGCATCGAGCGGCGGCGGTAGGTAGGCGACGGGGCGCCGCCATCGGGTGAAGCTCGGTGGCAGGCCCGCACCCCGCCAACGAGCGGCTCTCCTTGGAACCGCCAATTGGGGAGCAGCGCGATGGATCATGTCGAACTGGCGATTGTGCTGGCGGTCGACGGCTCCGCCAGCGTGACTTATGAAGAGTTTGGCCTGATTGCCGGCGGCATGGCGGCGGCTTTGCGGGATGCGGCGGTGGCCGCCGGTTTGATCGGCGTCAGCGAGTTGGCCTTGCTTCTGTGGTCCGGTGTTGGGCAGCGGGACGTCATTACCGGCTGGACGCAAATCGCCACCGAGGCTGACCTGCGGGCCTTCGCCGAGGATGTGGAGAATATGCCGCGCACCGTCAGGGCGGGCACAACCGCCATCGGCGAGGCGCTGTTGGCTTCGCTGACGTTGCTGGCTCAGGTTCCAGCGATCCCGAAGCGCAGCATCGTAAACGTCATAGGCGACGGTCGTTCCAACGACGGCATCGCGCCCGGACCGATCCGCGATCGCATGGCGGCAGCCGACATCACCATCAACGGCCTTTGCATCCTGCACGAGGAGCCGGACCTGCTGACTTCCTACACCGACGAAGTGATTGGTGGTCCAGGTGCCTTCGCCGTCACCTGCCGGACATACCACGACTTCACCGAAGCCATGCGGCAGAAGCTGACGCGGGAGATCAAGGGGCCGATCGCCTAAAGTGCCGCGTGAATCGGCCACTTCAAGCAATGTGCAACGTACCGCGCTTCTTTGGTGGGCGATGCCAGCCGGGGCTCTTGCCTGCCGTCACCCCGCCGCCTACCGTTTCGTCAACTGACCTACTGCCCAGGAGACAAACCATGCCGCGACTAGGATTTGGCGCCTTTCTCGCTCCGCACCACCCAGTCGGCGAGCATCCGATGCTGCAGTTCCGCCGCGACCTCGACTTCGTGGAACACATCGACCGGTTGGGTTTCGATGAATTCTGGTGCGGCGAACATCATTCCAGCGGCTGGGAAATGATCGCCTCACCCGAGATGTTCCTGGCCGCCGCCGGCGAGCGGACAAGGCGGATCAGGCTTGGCACTGGCGTCGTGTCGCTGCCGTACCATCATCCATTCAACGTCGCGCAGCGTATTGTGCAGCTCGATTACATGACCGGTGGCCGGGTGATGTTCGGGTCCGGACCGGGTGCACTCGCGTCCGATGCGCATGCGCTGGGCGTCGACCCAATGATGTTGCGCGACCGCCAGGATGAGGCGATCAGCGTCATCCGCCGGCTGTTCAACGGCGAACGGGTCAGTGCGAAAAGCGAATGGTATACGCTGCAGGATGCCGCCCTGCAGTTGCTCCCATTGCAGGAGGACATGCCGTTCGTCGTCGCCTCTCAAATCAGCCCGTCGGGAATGACGCTGGCGGGGAAGCACGGGATCGGCATCATCTCGATCGGCTCGATGTCCCACGAAGGGCTGCAGGCACTGCCGACGCAGTGGGGCTTCGCCGAGGCCGCCGCCGCCAAGCACGGCACGACGGTCGACCGCAAGAACTGGCGGGTCCTACTAAGCTGGCACATCGCCGAAACGCGCGAACAGGCGCGGGCAGAGGCCAAACATGGCCTGTTGCGCCACCACAACGAGTACATCACGGCCACCTTGCAACGCCCGGGCGCAAAGCCATTCAAGACGCCGGACGAAGCGGTGGATGCGGCTGCGTTTTCCGAAAGCGCGGCGGCCACAATCGGCACGCCCGACGATTTGGTACAGCGAATCAAGTCGGTGCTGGCGGTCAGCGGCGGCTTCGGCACCGTGATCGGCTTCGTGCACGATTGGGCGAATCCGGAAAACACGATGCGAAGCTGGGACATGGTGGCGCGCTACGTCGTGCCGGAAATCAACGGCTATCTCAACGAACTGCGGAAGTCGCGGGAGTTCGTTGCCACCAATCGGGAATACTTCGATCGGGCGAAGCAAGCCGTCATGGCAAAGATCGTCGAGAACGAAGCCGCGGCCGCGGCGCTTAATGTTACCAAATCCTCGATGCTGGGCGCGTCCGCCAGCAACGCCATCGATTTCGACAAGGAACGCGTCCGCGCTGGAAAGCGCTAGTGGTTCCGAAGTCCGCCATACTGTGGATCATCGCCGGAGCGGACTTCGGAACCGTAAGCCACCGTACAAAAGAATGCCTTGCCTGTGTCCTGGTTGATTCGAAGTCCGTACAGCGGTTGATCCACATGATGACGGACCTTCGAATGGGGGACGCTAGCAGCGCTTCCGACTGTGCCGAAGAAATGATCGCGGGGGCAGGCGGCCTGCCGGTCGCCATCGGCGTTTCATCCAACACGTTTCGGCCCGGCGGCCGCGCCGTGATGAGGGAGACGGTGGTCTGAACAAGCAACCCGAAAAACCCCTCGACGACCGGGTGGTCGCCGAAGAAACCCGCCAGGATTTCGTCGCGGTCACCGAGACCGAGGGCGAGACCACGCGTGGCAAGACTGTGGGGTCGGTCACGGCAAGGAAGACGTTTGATCGGGTCGCCGACGATCCTGACGATATGCCGCTGCCGACTGATCCCAGGACGGTCTTTCTTGGCGGCCTGTTCATCCTGGCATGCATGGCCGTGCTGTATGCAGCGGCGGAGATCGTCTTGCCGCTCATCCTGGCGATCGTCTTAAAGCTGTTGCTGCAGCCTTTCGTACGCCTGCTGGAGCGTGCTCATATTCCGCGCCCTATTGGTGCGATATTGTCGGTGTTGCTGGTGCTGCTGGCGTTTGCCGGAACGATCAGCATGCTTGCGGGTCCGGCCGCGACCTGGGCCGCCAAGTTGCCAGATGCGGTCCCGAAGCTGCGGGATGGCCTGAGCTTCCTGCACGGACCGATCGAGGCCACCCAGCGGTTGCTTAGGCAGATTCCAGGGCTGGGCAACGAGGCCGGCGGCGCGCCCGCCGTGAGACCCGTCAGCCTGTTCAGTGCTGTGCTCTCCGGTTCGGCCACCGCGACCTCGGGCCTGTTCACCACGCTACTGATCCTGTTCTACATGCTGATATCGGGTGAAACCTTCCTGCGCCGGATGGTCGAGATCCTGCCGAGCTTCAAGGACAAGCGTCAGGCGGTCGAACTGTCCCAGCACATCGAGCGCGACGTTTCCGCGTATCTGCTGACCGTTACTTGTATCAACGCCCTGGTGGGCGGTGCGACCGGGTGCGTCATGTGGCTGTGCGGCGTAGCCAATCCGGTCCTGTGGGGTGCGGCCGCGTTCGTGTTGAACTTCGTGCCCATCCTTGGCCCCATGCTCGGCCTCGTTGTCTTCCTCATGGCAAGCGTCGTGTCACTCGGCGTTTCCTGGTGGGCGCTGCTGCCGGTCGCGCTTTATTTAGCCATCCACATCATCGAGGGCGAATTCGCGACGCCTATGCTGCTGTCCCGGCGCTTCACCATAAACCCGGTGGCGATGATACTGGCGTTGATCTTCTGGTCGTGGATGTGGGGCGTCACCGGTGCCATCCTGGCAGTGCCATTGCTGGCGATCACCAAGATCATTTGCGACGATCTGCGTCCGCTGCGCGCCTTTGGACATCTGCTGGAAGGGTAATACCAGCAGGCCCAAAGGCTGACTGGTATGCGCGCACGGTCGACGTATCGGGGGCGCGCGGATCAATGAAGACCCGCGATCGCTATCCCGCCTTGGTCGCGATCATCTTCGCCAAATCACCGACGCAGCGCAACGCATCGAGTTCGCGGGTATTGAATTTGATTCCCCACTTCTCCTCGGACGCCATGATGATCTCAATCTGCTTGAAGCTGTCCCAGCCCTTCACGTCCTTGGCAGTGAGCTCCGCTGACAGCTTGATGTCGTCGCGCATGAACACGTCGGCGAAGATCTCCGAGAGATCACGGTAGATATCGACTTCCGTTGCCATCGATTAGCCCTCGACCACGTGGATGAATGTCTGAGTGGGATTGAACGCCGCGAGATCCAGGATGCCGCGGTTGCCGCCCGCTTCGGTCGATTGCATAACCGTAAAGCCAAGCCGCGCATAGTGGTCCTTGACCATAGCGTTCTTCTTCGTCGGGATATACTCGCCGATCAGCCGTCGCGCGCCTAGTTTCGTTGCTTCCTGTGCGATCAGGCTCAGTGTCGTCGGCTCCACCTGACGCCCCAGCACCCGGCAGCTCATGAGCCACGTGTCAATCAGCAGATCCTTACCGCGGAAGTCGCCACCAAAGGCGTCGTCGGGCTGCAGGCGGCCGATGACGATGGCAATAATGCCGTTGTCGCCGAACCGGTCCAACAGGCGAAGCTGCAACCCGAACGCGCCGGGGTCGGCCATCACCGCGACGGCGTCTTCGTCCGTATAGCGCCTGGTTGTCAGATTGAACTGATTGCTTTTGTTGATAAGCTGCACGATCCTCTGCAACCCGACCTTGTCAAAGCGCTTCCAGACCAACTGCATCTCCAGGCCGCGCAAATAGGACGGCAGATCAGTGACGGCGGCTTTCAGCGCATCACGCGCCTTGTTGCCCCGGTACTGACTGGTGCGCTCGCGGTCCTCGTCGGTGACCGACAGACCCTCGAAATAGCCGCCGTCGGCAAGCGCAACAGGATAGCCGGTCGGGTCGTCCGAGACCTCGGGGACAGCGACCATCGGCAGTTCCTGGCGCACCAGGTTCCGCTCGAATGGATTGTCGTCGATGAAGCACAGCGAATCGAGGCCGATGTTCAGCTCCTGCGCGATGGCGCGGATGTTGTCGGCCTTGTTCGACCAGTTGGCGACGAAACTGGCGATGTCCGAGCGCTTCAGCACCATGTCGGGGTGTTTCTCGAATGGCTCCAGGGCGTTGGCTTCGTCGTTCTTGGAGCACACCGCCAGGATCACGCCACGCCGGCCGAGTTCCCGGGCGTAGTCCTGGAACGCGGTGTAGGCCTCGCCGAGGGGGCTGCCCTGACCGAGAACGATGCCATCCAGGCCGTCGTCGCCGACGACGCCACCCCAAATGGTGTTGTCGAGGTCCAGCACGAGACATTTGAAGGAGCGGCCCTGCTTGGCGGCGAGCCAGCGGCCGACAAGATCGCCATACATCGGTCCAGCGGTGGGCGAGACCTCCTGCTTCGATCGGTGCCACAGGGCCGCATCGTGCCATTTGCCGATGCCATCGCGGGCGGCGCGGTCATCGACGGCGAGGATATCGACGCCTTCCGCCTCGGCCATCGTGCGGATCGCCCCATTGAGGCGGGTGACGAACCAGGCGCGAGAGCCGGGCAGCCGATGTTCGTTGTTGCCCAGAACCGCCAGATGCACCGGCAGCACCGCCTGCTGAATGATGGGACATCGGAACGAGTGGCGCGCCAGGCGCCAGACCTCCCTGATCCGGTCCTGCATCTCGGTCAGCGTGGATTCGGCGCTGCTTGCCTCCATTCGGGCGGTAACCCCAGCCGTCAGGTGATAAGCGTCCAGGGCGATCAGGATCGCGGTCGGGCTAAACGCATGCAGCGGCGAATCGACTGCTGACAGTTCCTGCAGATACTGGCCGTAGTCGTTCTCATAGGTGTCGACCCAGATGCCGCGGCGCAGGCCGGCGGTGCGGATGGCGGGTAGCAGGTGGGTCAGCGTCGACGAACCCAGCACGCCTAGCCGGACCTGCTTCGTCGGCAGTGCTCCCGGACCGGCGGGCAGGATGCGGCGCACGGTTTCATCCAGCGCGTTGGTCAGCACGAAATTCAGCCGCGCATTGGCCAGCGCTACGGCGTCGTCCCACGCCGACGCCGGATCGGCCGGCAAGGCCTTCAGACGTTGGCGCCAGTCTGGGATCGTCGGCAACCAGTGAAGTTCTGTCATGCGGCCTCGCTTGTGCATCGCGGCATCGGCGTACACCGAGGACCCCGAGGTCTTCAACGAGAAATCCAGCGCCCCTCGGCAACTCCTGGTAGTCGCACTCTCACACTGATCATCCTGAACTCAGGCCGCGAGATGCATGTCCGCGACTGCTTCGCCGATCACATAGCTGGTTGTCGACGCCACCCTTACCTCGACAATGACCGGGCCGTCTTCGAAATCAGCCGGCAGCTCACCCCGCCCGTCAGTCCAGCGCCATATCGCCCGATCCGCTCGCTCAGCGGCGTGCCAGCCGCGGGCAAAAGCCGGATGGTCTGGCGGAAAATCGGTTCGCCCGGCCCGCCCGCGCAACGTAACCTGACTGACCGCCACGCCAAGTGTCCTCGGCTCATCCAGGTATGGTGTCACAGCACAGGGCGTAGCCGAACGCGACGCGAGGACCAGGGAGCGGACTGCGCCAGGGACCATGAAACTGTGCACTTTGCCAGCGACCGCGATGGCATCGACGCGGCGACCATCCGCCAGCAGATGGATGTCGGCTTCGGTCGTGATCACGCGCGAGGGGGGCACATGGCCAAGGGAGACAGCGCGAGCCGCCAGCGCATGCCACACTGGCCCAACCGCGGTCGCGCTAACGGCGAGCGGGGCGCAGGCGTCGGTTTCCCAGCAGCTCATGCCTGCATTCACGTGAAACTCAGGGTGCAGCATCATCGCCAGCCCAGCATTGCTAAAGAAAGCTCGGTTGCCCATGTCGAGATACGATTCGGTCTCAAGCTCTTCCGAGAAGATCACCGCATGCCTGTCCAACTCGACATGGTAATACTCCACGGTGGTCATGGCCGTTTCCCGCACGATGGTCATGTCGTTGATCAACAGCTTGGCCGGGATCAGCTTGCCGTCAAGAAAGATGCCGTGGGGCGGGGAGACCAGTAGGTCGCGCGCCGGCCGGCCGTCCGCGATCGCATCACGCCTGATGCGAATCGGCGATAAACCTTTCGCCATCGCCCGCTCGTCGAGGATCAGCTTTCGGTAGCCGATCCACTTGACCGGACGAGCAACACGCTGATCGCCGATCAGGGCAATAACCTCGTCACCGGCCGCGAGGGCTTCGATCGCCACATTTCCAGTGGGGGTCAGAATGCGCGTGCCGGCCAGGAAGCAGACCTGCGAAAAGAAGACGTCAAACCCGGTGAAGCCGCCGCTGTTGTTGTTCCCGTTGTCGCTGACGAATGCCACGGTGTCCGGTGTATAGTTTCCGGGGGTACCGGTCACATAGTCGCCGCTGACATTGATCGTTGCGGTATATCCAGTAACGCCGTTGACCGTGATCACGCCACCAGCGGTTGGATCGCCTGCATCGGGCGTATAGGACGCGCTGGTCAACGTCGGAATCTGGGCCGTAGTACCGGGTCCGGTGCTGTACGAAACAAGATCCAGGTAGCTGGTTACATCGGCCGGGACCGAACCTGCGTTGATGATCGCTTGATCACCCGGCGCGCTGGCCACACCGATGCCACTGACCTTGCCGCTGAAGTCGTTGATCGCGTCCAGCTCGACAGGACCATGACCGCTCGACGCGCTGATAGACACCGTAGGCGCAACGGAGCCCTGCAGCGTGATGGTCGAACCTGGATCGACCTTAATATTGATATTGCCAGTAATCGCCGATCCGATCGTCATGCCGGACGAACCGGTTGTCGCGTTGGCAACGGATACGATGGTGCCGGTGCCGGTGATCAGCCGGACGTTATTCGAGATCGTGCCGGAGCCGATCAGCAGTCCATCGTCGACGATCGTTCCGGAGCCGGCTTCCGGATCGAGCGAGGCTCCATCTTGGGTGTTGCCATATTCGATGTACGTTCCGTCGGTGTTCAACGTGCCGCCTGCGATATGGATCGTGCCCGCGAAATTTAAAATATCGCTGCCGAAATTGGAGGAAAGCGGATCTGCCGCGACAGTGGCACCACCATAAGTGATCGTCAGGTTGTCAACCTGCTCGTCACCTGTGGTGGTCCCGAAATACGAGGTATAGGCTACGCCCTGATTCAGATAATCGCCAATGAGCACTGAATCGTCGGCGGTTAGGTTCGAATTGCCATCGAGCGTGATTCCCGCCGACCAGTTCGATGTTCCGTCCCAGCGATACGATCCAGGGCCCGTGTAGGTAAATGTATAGATGGGGGTCGGAAAGGCCGTCATTAATCTCGCTCCTAAACTGACCGGCGGGACGCAGGCGCAAGCGGACGCCTGAAAAATCAGGGTCGATCGAGATCGGTATGATCCGGCGCGAGTCCGTTAGTCAACCGTAATTGTATTTCTACGTAATAAATCTGCTTGCGCACTCATCGCGTATAAGAGTATGCATTCGTTGCGGTCTCGCTCGACCTGAGATCAGATGAGGTGACGTGATGTCGGCAAAAAAATGCACGATCCTGACCGTGGCGTTCGGCTTCGGCCTATGCTCGTCGGCGCACGCGCTCGGTATCATGGATGCGCTCAGCACCGCGCCCGACGCGGCCCATGCATTGAACGTCAATTCCGCCGCCGAGTCGTTCGTGGCCGACAGCCGAGGGATCGGCGATGTCGAACTCAATCTGAGCGAGACCTCAACGTTGACTAATGGCAGCGTTGCTATCACGCTGCGCGCCGACAATTCGAACACGCCAGGAGCCTCAATCGACACGATCCAGCAACTGAACGAGTCGCAAATCCCCACGACCCAGACGCTATTCGACTTTTATAACCTTCCCATCAACAATTTAGTTCCCGGTACAAAATATTGGATCGAGGTCGCTAAGCCAACCGGCTCAAGCGTCTCGACCGATTCGTACTCAACGCTCGCTAGCAATGTGATCACCGGCAACGCCGCCACCACCAGTAACCCGGGTGATACCGCTTACGCCGTCGGAACGGGCAGCGGAACGATCAGCCGATTGATGACGTTGTGCGTCAGTGACGACAATTCCTGCGACGCGGCCAATCCCGTCGCGCTCGCAGATGCTTTCAACGAAACCGCGGTGCCAGAGCCTGCCGGCATTGCGGTTCTCGCCGCCGGTCTCGCTGGCCTGGCGTTTGTCCGCTGGCGTCGCCCGATCCTCTGAGCGTTCAGCCCTTCTCGATAGCCCCGAACTCGTCCGCGGAGACAGTCTCCTCAAGCTGGGCGTTCAGTTCCGCGCCTAGCAAGACCGCATAGGCCGAGATGTAGAACCACAGCAAGATCCCAACCGCCGCTGCCAGCGAGCCGTAGGTCGCGCCGAACGCGCCGATCCGCGAGACATAGAACGACAATCCTTCCGACGCGATCAGCCACAACAGCGTGGCCAGCACCGCCCCGGGCTTGATCCTGGCATGCGGCGGCGGCGGTCGCGACGGTCCGAAACGGTACAGCAGCACGATTGCAGCGAAGAAAAAGCCGATCATCATCGCCATCCCGGCGATGTGGATCAGTCCACCGCCGTGCTTCTCCAACCCCAGGAAGTCGATCGCCGGCGCGAGCAGCAATAAAACCCCGATCGCCAGAATGGCGCACAGGACCGCGACCAAGGTCATTGCCAGGCCGATCGCCTGAAACTGCAGCCAAGGCCGTTGTTCGGTGACGTCGTAGGCGACGTTGACCGCGGACAGGACCGATTTGCTGCCCGTTGAACTGCTCCAGAACGTCAGCAGGAAGCTCACCAGCAAATGCACGCTGAGACTGCCTTGGCCTTGGGCGGCCAGTTGATGGACCCTGTCCTCGATCAGGCTGAATGCCGGCGGCGGCAGCAGGCCGGACAATACGGCAAGCTGCTGCTCCGCCGTGACCGGATCCAGCACCATTCCACCAACCGAGATCAACATGCTGATCGCCGGAAACAGCGCCAGGGTGGCATAGAAAGCGCAGCCCGCCGCGGCGAGCGACACGCGATCGGTCGTGCTCGCGCGCAGCGTTCGCCCGACCACTTCACGCCACGACCGTGCGACCTCAACATCGGGTTGCTGGATTACGTCTGCGGGCACGACTCCTCGACCGAGCAGGCAATCCCCGGATGTAGCGCGGCGGCGCGGATTTTTGACCCCCTCCAGGAATTTCCGGTTGCCTGCGAAGACGCGGGCGGACCGGCCCTAGCGGATCAACCCGGTCAACGGACTGGATGGGTCGGCACCCATCCGGCGGGGCATCCGGCCAGCGCGGTAGGCCAACCGCCCTGCCTCCACGGCCGCCTTCATCGCCCTGGCCATGACCACCGGATCCTTGGCGTGCGCAATCGCGGAGTTCAGCAACACGGCGTCACACCCCAGTTCCATTGCGATCGCCGCATCCGACGCTGTGCCCACCCCAGCGTCGACCAGAAACGGCACCGTGACGTGCTCCATCATCATGGAGATCATCGCGGGATTTTGGATGCCGAGGCCGGAGCCGATCGGTGCGCCCAACGGCATGATCGCCACGCACCCCATGTCCTGCAGCCGTTTCGCTGCCAGAGGATCGTCGGCACAGTATACCATGACCTCAAACCCGTCGCTGATCAGCGCTGCGGCCGCCTCGAACGTGCCTTGCATATCAGGGTAAAGCAGCGGGGGCGGCCCGAGGACCTCCAGCTTGACCAGGTTCCAGCCGCCGGCCTCACGCGCCAGGCGCAACGTCCGGACGGCGTCCTTGGCCGTGAAGCAACCGGCGGTGTTGGGCAGATAGGTGTATTTCTTCGGATCGACGTAATCCTGCAGCATCGGCGCGCCGGAGTCCGACAGGTTCACGCGCCGCACCGCGACGGTGACGATCTCCGCCCCGCTCGCCGCAATCGCTCGGCCGGTTTCTTCCAGATCCTTGTAGCGCCCGGTCCCGACGATCAGACGAGACGAAAACGTGCGTCCCGCTACCGTCCAGGTATCGTCCGCCATCTTGTTCTCTTGGGCGATTGATCCGTCCATTTTCAGCCTCCACCGATGAAATGCACGATCTCCAGCGAATCGCCGCTTACCAGCCAGGTTTCGGCGTAGCGCGACCGCGGGACGATCTCCTCGTTCCGCTCGACCGCCACCTTCTTGGTGTCGAGGCCCAGCACGACTAACAGGGCCGAGACCGACACCGGGCCATCGGCTTGGCCCTCGAAGACTCGGCTTTCGCCATTCAAGGTCAGTGTTACGGAACTCTGCATGGGCCTGAGTATGGTGCGCCGACGAGGGCCCGGCAATGTCGGCGGACGGCAACGCTGCCCTACCGCAGCGTCGCCCCCGTCGCCTTTGCCACCGCCGCGACAACTTTCAGGGAGGCGGCCTCGATCTCGGCATCGGTCAGCGTGCGCTCCCGCGGCTGGAACGTCACCTCGACGCCGAGCGATTTTTTCCCTTCCGCCATCCTCTGGCCCTCGTATAGATCGAACAGGGTCACCCCGGTAATCAGCGTCCGTTCCGCGCCCTTGGCCGCCCGCAGAACGCTGTCGGCCGCCACGGCGACGTCGACAATGAAGGCGAAATCGCGCCGCACCGGCTGGAACGGAGGTAAATCGGGGGCGGACTTCCGGCGCCGCTTCGGGTCGGCAATGGCATCGAGGTTCAGTTGAAACACCGCCATCGGACCCGGCAGGTCGAGTGCGGTCAGCAGGCGTGGATGGATTTCGCCAAAATACCCGAGTGGCGTCTTGGGGCCTTGGCGGACCATGCCGGAGCGGCCGGGGTGCAAGCAGGATGGCGCCTCGCTGGTCACCTGCAACGCTTCCAGCGACACACCGAGGGCGCTCAGCAGCGTCCAAAGGTCGCGCTTCGCGTCCATGACATCCACGGCCCGCAGCGGCACCTGCCAGTTTCGTGGCGTCTGCCCACATCGCATACCGGCAGCAATAAGCGCCTGGCCTTCAGGCGCATCGATCGCGAATGCCGGTCCGATTTCAAACAACGCAACATCCGGATATCCGCGGGCGGCGTTGCGTTTCGCCGCGAGGGCCAATGTCGCCAACGGGGTCGGGCGCAATTGATCCAGATCGGAGGCAATGGGGTTGCTCAGCCGCAATGCATCGGGTGTTGCGCCGAAGCGCGCCGCGTCCCCGCGCGCCATGAAGCTGAAGGTAACGCATTCCATCAGTCCGGCGGCCGCCAGGGTGCGCCTGGCGACGGCGGTTCGTTGCTGGCGGGCGGTCAGCGTCACCTGCGGCACCGGACTTCCCCGTGGCAAAGAGACCGCGGGCACGGCGTCCAGGCCGCGCAGACGCAGGACCTCCTCGATCAGGTCGTTCTCTGCCTCGACCGCGATACAGCCTTCCGCCGCTTTCGCCGCTTTCTCCGGATCCAGCGTGGGGGACTGGTCAAGGCTGATCGGCGCGGCGACGTCATTGCGCCAGGACGGCACTGCAACGGTCACCTGGGTGGCGTCACGATGCCGGACGGTGAAACCCAGGCGTTCCAGCGACGCCACCGCCTCGTCCGGCTGAATGTCGGATCCACCGAAACTCGCGATTCGGGCGAAGCGCATCGTGGCATCCCGCTGCCACGCTGGCTGGGCGCCGGCCGCGGTCACGGTCCCTGACTCACCGCCGCAAAGCTCCAGGATCATGGCGGTTGCCGCCTGGATTGCGTCCGGCATCAGCGCCGGATCGAGCCCCCGTTCGAACCGCTGGCGCGCGTCGGACACGATCTGATGGCGCCTTCCGGTCAGCGCGATGCGGATCGGATCGAACAAGGCGCATTCGACGAAGACGGCCGTCGTGGTTTCGTCGCAACCGGTTGCCTCGCCGCCGATCACACCGGCAAGCGACTGCACGCCGGCGGCATCACAGATCGCGCAGTCCTCGGAGTCGACGACGTAGTCCTTGCCATTCAGCGCACGAAACGTCTCGCCCGCGCCGCGCCGCAGGATCAGTGTGTCGCCCGTCAGCTTTGCCACATCGAATACATGCAGCGGGCGCCCAAGATCGAAAGTGAAGAAATTCGTTACGTCGACCAATGCATTGATTGGCCGCAGTCCGATGAAGGTCAGCCGGTCCTGCAGCCATTTCGGGCTTGGAGAATTCTTTATGCCGCGGATGGTACGGCCGATTATCCACGGGCAGGCTTCCGCAAACGCGATCTCCCAGCGCGGACCACCATCGAACATCGGCGGAATGGCGGCCGGGGCGAACGGCTTCAAGATGCCAAGCCCGGCGGCGGCCAGGTCGCGTGCCACGCCACGAACCGAAAAGCAGTCGCCGCGGTTTGGTGTGACCGCGATCTCGATCACCGGATCGTCAAGGCCGGCGTAGGCCGGGTAAGACATCCCGACCGGGGCATCGTGCGGCAGTTCAATGATCCCGGAATGATCGTCGCCCAAGCCCATTTCGCGCGCCGACAGCAGCATGCCGGCGCTTTGCACACCGCGGATTTCGCCGACTTTCAGGGTGATGCCAGTACCGGGAATGAACGCGCCGGGGGCTGCGAACACCACCTTCATCCCGGTGTGGGCATTGGGCGCACCGCAAACCACCGAGACGATGGCGTCGCCGGTATCCACCTGGCAGGCGCGCAAACGGTCGGCGTTCGGATGCTGCACCGCCTCGACAACGCGGGCGATGCGGAACGGCACCAGCGCTACACCGCGATTCTCGACGGCTTCCAGTTCCAAGCCGATCTGGGTCAGGGTCTCGGTGATCTGCTCAAGCGAGGCCTCGGTCTGCAGGTGCGATTTCAGCCACGAGAGGGTGAATTTCATCGATCAGACCCCTTCGTGCAGCATCGTCGGCGCCAGCGGGCTGAAGCCGTAGTGCCGCAGCCAGCGCAGATCGGACTCGAAAAACGGCCGCAGGTCAGCCATCCCATGCTTCAGCATGGTCACGCGTTCCACGCCCATGCCGAAGGCGAAGCCCTGCCACTCGCGCGGGTCGATACCACAATTGGCCAGCACGCGCGGATGTACCATGCCGCTGCCGAGGATCTCCAGCCAGTCACCGCCGCGGCCGAGTTCGCCGGTCTTGCGGTCCCATCCGATATCCACCTCCATCGATGGTTCGGTGAACGGGAAATAAGACGAGCGGAACCGCACCGGCAGGTCGGAAATGGCAAAAAAGGTGCGGAGGAAATCGATCAGACATCCTTTCAGATGGCCCAGCGTGATGTCGCGATCAATGACCAGGCCCTCGCATTGATGGAACATTGGCGAGTGGGTGGCATCGTGGTCTGCCCGATAGGTCCGGCCGGTGACGATGACGCGGATCGGCGGGTCCTGCGACAGCAGGGTGCGGATCTGGCCAGGGGAGGTGTGCGTGCGCAGCACCGGCGGTGGCTTGCCGTCACGCGGCGGCAGATAAAAGGTGTCGTGGTCAGCCCGGGCAGGGTGATGCGCCGGGATGTTGAGGGCGCCAAAGTTGAACCAGTCGCTCTCCACGTCGGGGCCATCAACGACCGTGCAGCCCATGGCGCCGAAGATCGCCGCAATCTCCTCCATGGTGCGGGCGATGGGGTGGATCAGGCCCAGGTCTCGGGGGCGAGGCGGCAACGTCGGGTCAATCCGCTCCGACAGCAGGCGGGCGTCCAGGGCGGCGTCTTCAAGCTCGGTTCGCCGCGTCTCGATCGCCGCGGTCAGCGCCTCCTTTAGTCGGTTTAGCGCCGCCCCGCGGTCCTTCCGCTGTTCGGCGGGTGTCTTGCCAAGGTCGCGCAGCAGGCCGGTCAGGCTGCCATTGCGGCCGAGCACCGCGATGCGGACGGCGTCCCAGGCACGCAGATCCGCGGCCGCGGTCAGAGCCGCATCGGTGGAGGTCTTCAGCGCTTCGAGGTCGTCGTTCATGAGGGTATGTTCCGTACACGGAAAGGACCGCCTGTTCAGACGGCCCTAACAACTTTCGTCGCGGTTTTCTTTGGCCCCTTGGAAACCGGCGCTAGTGTCCCAATGCGAAAGTCCGTCACATTGTGGAGCAGCCGCTTTATGGACTTTCGAATCGATAAGGACACTAGCAAGCCATTGTTTTCTAGTGTGGTTAATGGTTAAGTCCGCTGCCGAGATGGTTCACAGTATGGCGGGCTTCGGAACCACCACACTAGGCCAGGGCGGACTGAACCTTCTGCACGATTGCCGCGAACGAGGCCGCATCGTCGTAGGCAATGGCGGCAAGGACCTTGCGGTCCATCTCGATCCCGGCCTTCTTCAGACCGTCTATAAATCGGCTGTAGGTCAGACCGTGCTCGCGTACGGCCGCGTTGATACGCTGAATCCACAGCCCGCGGAACTCGCGCTTTTTGACCCGCCGATCGCGGTAGGCGTATTGCAGCGACTTTTCCAGCCGCTCCCGCGCGATGCGATAATTGGTGGACGACCGTCCGACAAAGCCCTTCGATTGCTCCAGGACCTTCTTGTGACGGCCGTGGGTGGTGGTACCGCGTTTGACGCGTGCCATGCCGTGATGCCTTCCTTACGCGATGCCGTAGGGGGCCCACTGTTTGACGGTAATGCCGTCAGCATGGGTCAGCACCTGGCTGCCGCGGTTGGTGCGCTTGGCCTTCTGGGTGCGCGCCATCAGGCAATGGCGCTTCTTGCCGGGTCCCGCCAGAACCTTGCCGGTCGCGGTGATCTTGAACCGCTTCTTGACCGACGACTTGGTCTTCATTTTGGGCATTTTGATCTCCTTCTGGTTCTGGCATGCCTGACCGGGTCAGTTTGGCAAGCAGTCGCGGCCGGGCATGCCCTTCCAGGCCCGGTCTCGCAGACAAGGGCGGGGATATAGCGGGGGCAACGGCCGCAAGCAAGCACCGATGGCGAGGCTGCGGCCGCGTCTACCGCTCAAGATCCGCTGTGGAATCACCCGGCTGAGGTCCGCTGTCACTTTGCTCAGCAAGACGCCGCGCGATCCTCGTCACCCCGGAATACAACTACTCGGTTCCGGGCGTGCTGAAGAATGCCATCGACTGGCTGTCGCGATTGCCGCAGCAGCCTTTCGCCGGCGAACTGACGGCAATCGCCGGCGGCTCGCCCGGCGCGCTCGGTGGTGCGCGCGCTCAATATAACATGCGGCAGAGTCTGGTGGTCCTCGATGCCCCTGTCATGAACAAGCCGGAGGTTATGGTCAGCCAGATCGCCAGCAAGGTGGACACGGCAACCGGCGAGCTGACAGACTAGGCAGCGCGCGACGTCATCGCCGCCCAATTGAAGGCATTCGTCGCGTTCGCCCGTCACTGAGGGGGGCTGACCTGAGCCCCGCTACTCGGCGGGCGCGCGGCTGGCCTCCTCGGCCTGCGCGTGCTTTTCCGGACCCATGAACAGAAGCACGCCGGTCGCGACGAGCGTACCCACGGCGATGCTGAGCAAGCCGATCTCAAAACTGCCGGTCGCATCCTTGATGGCGCCCATCATATAGGGCCCCAGGAAACCGCCGAGGTTCCCCACCGCGTTGATCATGGCGATGCCCCCGGCCGCGGCCGTCCCCGACAACATCGCGGTTGGCAACGCCCAGAACGTCGGCGCGATCGCGGACTGGCCCATCTGACTTAGGATGATCGCGACCATCATCGGGATCGGATTC